>CAYGVZ010000179.1:0-6350 GCA_964353475.1 uncultured Pirellulales bacterium
GTCCGAGTTGGACGCAATCTTCGAGAAGACCTGCTGGAGCAGCGGGAACGAGAGGTCCACCTTGCTGGCGTCCGAACCCACGCACTGGGCCTTCCAGTACGCAGCCGCGGAGACCGTCAGCCCGTGGAGACCGGTCGTGAGGTTGGCCGGGTCCGCATCGCTGATGATGCCCTCGATGCCCATCATGCCGTAGTTGATGTTGGGCGAGCTACCCAGCGAAGTCCCCGCCACAACGTACGGGTCCTTGGCGGTGGCGGAACCGGAGATGTTCGCCAACTGATACGGACTGGTCTGGTAGTTGGCGAAATCGACATCGGCCGCGTTGACCGTACCGGCCACGAGAGTGACGTTGGTGTCAATCTTGACGTAGCTGGCCGACGCATCGAGCAGGTCGCACTTCACGCCGATGCCTGCCGGGAGATGCACGAAGGCGTTCCCGTTGCCGTCGTCAGCCTTGCCAGCCGACGTGCCGGTGCCCGACTTGTAGTACGCGAGAATGTCGAGGCCGTTGCTGTGAAGCTGACGGTTGACCGACCGCTTCGTGTCGCGCATCAGGCCCTTCATCTCGGACTCGATGGCCTTCACGAACGCGCCCGCGCTGTTCTTCGTCGCAGCGATGACGGGACCCGTCACCTGAATGCGGCCGTAGATGTACTTGTTCGGCACCACGGCGTTGCCGTAGCCCTGAACTCCCGCGGTCGGAATGTCGTCCGTTTCGGAGCGACCAACACCCGCGGCTTCGTTGCGACCGGTGTGCAGCGGGACCGTGAACGTCTTGCCGCTCACGTCCTGCGTGGACGAGTCCTTCTCGATGCGCGAGAGCAGAATCGTCGCGTTGTTGAGCATCTCCCGCACGGGCGGCAGATAGAAGACCTTCAGCACGTTCGCTGCGGTCGAAATGTCGAGCTGTGCCATGTGAATGACTCCACTACTCTGTCAGGCGAACCCTACTTGCGGGAGCCGTCCACGTACGCCGTCGCAGCCGCACTCAGCTTCGACCAGTCAATGACGTTGGTCTTGGCATCGCGGAACTGCGTGGGAGCGTTCGCGGGAACGGCGGCGCCGCCCGGGGGTTCAATCCCGCCCTGCACCAGTTTCTGTTTGGTCAGGGCTTGTTCTTTTCGTGCGTCGTTGAACTTCGCACCCATGGCCGAGGCCACTTCGCTGCTGACCTTCTCGAACGCCGCGATGGCGTCGGTGATGGTCTGCGGCTGCATCTGCGACACCCGGTATCGGATGACATCCTCGATTTCCGGTACGGACTGCAGAATCGGGTTGGTCTCGTAGATGGTCGCCAACTTCGCGTTGATGACTTCACTGTGCTTGGCAGTTTCCTGCCTCGCGGTAATCTCGTCAACAGCTTCCTGCCGCGCCTGCGCCGCCGCGGTCCCCATGTTCTGCTCGACCAGCGCGAGTTGCTGGGCCAGCATCTGCTGGTTCTGCTGCGCCATCTGTGCGATGGTGGCCATCGTGGCCGGAGCATCGGGGTCGAACTGCGGCCCCTGCGCCTGTGCAAGCTGCTGCTGCGCCAAGTACATCAAGGCCCGGGGGTCCGCAAGCACCTGTCGAAGCTGCTCGCGTTCCGCTTCGAACTGCTGACCCTGCGCCAGAACATCCTCAGCCTGCTTTCTTGCGACCGCAAGTTCCTGAGTCTTTCTGGTGTAGTCAGCCTGCCGAAGCATGCCCTGCTTGATTTCATCTTTCGTGAGCCGCTGAACCTTCCCGGGTTCGAACTCCACTTCGATACCGTCGTCCACAACCGGTGTCGCACTGGGCGGGGTCGTGGTCGAGGCCGGGGGAGTCGCCGGGGGCGTGCCGCTCGACGGGGATGGGGCTGGCGTGCCGCCACCCGCGGGTGCGCCGTCGCCGGAGTCTCGCTGTTTGTCGAGGTATTCCGTGACCTGCGCGTTGACTGCTGCGAAATCGAAATCGTCTGCCATACTGCTCCTTGCCACTCCGCTTGCGGGGTTGGTGGCTAAATCGCGTCAGCCTCGATGAGAAGCTGAATGACATCATCGTCATCGCGCAAGAGCGCCTTGTGCCATGACACGGGGGTCACTGTCGCCGCGCCCGAAACGAGGACGCCGCCAAGACCCACCACCACCTGACGCCGGGGCGGGATACTGTCACCACCACGCGAGGCCCACTGCAACCGGGCAGCGTACATCGGGGCGGAACCCTTGACACGCACGCCGCCTCGTCCGATGTGAGTCCGCGTGCGAGGAAGAACGAAAGACGGAGCCGAAGAACTGCTGATAGTCTGATGAGGCGGGGGCGCAGGAGTCGGCTTGAAGACGGGAATCGCGGGGATTCGAATGGGGTTGAAGGGTGGGACCTCAAGGTCGCCAGCCCGGGAATCCACTCGCGCGGTCCCGTGTACACGCACACCGCCGCTACCCTTGAACGAAACCTGCCTGCTGCGAAGGTCGGTGACCCTGCGCTGCACCAGCAGCCGGTCGTCGCGCCCGCCGCTGCCACCGCCCAGCGGCTGGGTCTCGGTGCTGAAGGACTGCTGGACGACGGAGCCAGCAGGAGCCACGAACCCGAACTCGACCGGAACGCCGTCGATGGTCTGGAGTCCGCCTGACTGGATGACCGTGCCGACATCGACCACCCATGTGTGGCCGGTGGCCTGCCCGGGAACGGTAACCGGCGACGAGACCGTGCCGCCTTGGACGGCGAACTGGTGCGAAACCGGCGTGCCCGCCACGGTGACCGGCGACTGGATGGTCCCGCCGCCAGCCGCAAACTGATGGCTGACCGGAACACCCGTGATGGTCTGTGGTCCGCCCCCTGTAACAACCGTGCCGACATCGACCACGAACTGGTGGCTGACCGGGACGCCTGCGATGGTAACCGGTGACGAGATGTTGCCGGTCGGGGCCGCGAGCCAGTGGAAGGCTTCTACGCCCGGGATGGTCCGATGGGCCGCTCCCGGCGTAACCGAGAACTGGTGGCTAACTGACTGGCCAACCAGCGTCTGGTTGACCTTCCCCTCGGTTACCCCGAACGTCGCGCCGGGCGCCGTGGCGGACGCAATCGTGATGGCCCCGGCCACCACCACGCCAGCCAGTACGGCGAACGCATGGCTGACCTGTACGCCCGTGATGTTCTGGGCACCGGAGCTAGCCGTTTCAAGTGGAAGTGGCGGGTTGGGGTCGTGCGACGTGAGGGTCGGCGCCCACTGGCGCCGCGTGGCGCTTCGGAATGCGCCACCGAAAACCCCGCTAAACCACGGGCCTATACGCATCGCTTATCCGTGGACCAGCGTCACGCCCATGTTGTAGGTAGTCGCCGAGGTCGAAGACTTCATCAGTTCGAGCCACGCCAGCGCCGCGCCGTCAAAGACACGCACGAGGTTGAAGGCCGTGTTGATGCCATCGTACTGGCACGCGAGGTTCACAATCGGAATCGGCATGAACGCCAGCGGGTGCCCGATGACCGCGTTTGCCACGCCCGTGGCGATGTTGGCCGACGCCTGAATCTGGTCGAGGTCCTTCACGCCGGTATCTCCACTCGCCAATGGCATGAACCACGATGAGAGCGGATGGTCGAGGCGGCGAGCGATGGCGCCGGAGTTGCCCGCCATCGACGGGAAGCTCACCGTATCGGTGTTCGCCTGATTGCGATACCGGCACACCGTCCAGTTGTGCGCCGTCGCGGCGAGCGCAGTCGCGTCTACCTCGATGAACGCGAAGTTACCGCCCGCGTAATCTGGGTCAGTGGCCGTGCTGCTCTGGTAGCGTGTCGGCACGCCGGTCACGCTCATGGCCGTGCCGATGCTCGCCAACGCAATCGCCACATCAAAGATGCGGTCATAGAGCAGCAGGGTCTGCCCTAGCACACTTGCCACCGCCCACGCTGACACGATGTGCCGGGTGTCTGCGGACACGTTATCCAGCCCATAGCCCGCGCCAGTCGTGGCGTCCGTCAATGCCCGTCCGCCGGGGGCTGCACTTCCAGCCGCGCCCGCGACAGGCTGTGTGCCGAGTCCCCACAAGGAGTTGACGCCTGCGGCGACCCCGGTTACTCCAGTCTTTTGCGCGAAAATCTCGCGCCGCTTCCCTGCCGTAGATTCAGCAATCAGGTCAGATAGCGACGAGAATCCTGCACCTGCCGTGCAAAGCTGGCGCCGTGCCGTCCGCGTGAGAATGCTGCGTGCCCGGTCCAGCCCAAACTCCAGCGCGTTGCCAAACTGGCCTGCTTCGATGCGCCCCACGAAGTCGCCGCCCTTGACGGCCCACACGTTCCCCGGCACGCCGGATACGGCAATCGGGGGGCCGTACCAGTCCTGCGTGCTGCGGACCATGTTCTCGACGGCTTCTGGGCCAAGCCAGCGTTCAAGCCGATGTGCGTGCGTTGCCAGTCTCATGCGATTCCCTTACTGTGCCGAGTAGAACGCGACATCGTTGTCGCTGCCCACCGTGGGGAAGTCGTAGGTGATGTCACCGCCGTTGGTCGGCGTGTCGGTGATGTCGTGGACGGCAATCGGCACCGAGTCCGCATCGCCCGTGCCGAACTTGAAGATGACCACCCACCCGGCCGTGTCGCCCGAGGCCACTCCCACCCACGTCGGATTCGCGGCCTTGTACAGCACGCGGTCGTTCGCGTTGTCCTTGACCTTGGACAGGGTGCCCAGCGTCTGGTCCGTCGTGCCGGTGACGGGCGTCAGGCCGGTCATGACCGTGTTGTCCTTGTCGGGCGTCACGCTGGACTTCACCAGCCGCGCCTTGTAGGTGCCGGTACCCCAGACGATGGTCCCCGCGCCGATGAGTGACGCGCCTTCATTCGTAACAAACGATGCCATGGTTGCTCCTGCTTACATGCCCGAAAGGGCGAAGGTCGGTGTGATGACGAGCGTGTCGCCCTTGATGGCGACCGGGAACGGCTCGGCTAGCGGTTCGGCCCACATGGTGATGTTGCCGAACTTCACAAAGTAGCCGTAGATGACATCGGGAGAAGTTGCGCCCGTGAACGTGAACGCCACGTCGGGATGATACGCCACGTCGCCGCTGACCGTCCATGCCTTCTGGGCCAGCTTCTTCGGCGCGTACCCGCCGCCCTGTGGCTCGCGGTAGGCGCCAGCGGCGTCCTTCTCGCTGGGCGTGTGCTTGTTGGCGTAGAGGTGGATGGTGAGTCCGCAGCGGACAATCAACTCCAGCATCGCGGCCTTCCCGATGTTAGTCGCCTTCAACATCTGCGGGTCCTTCTACGGATTCGGCTCCGATGACAAGGTTGGTCTGGGGGTCACGCACGATGCGCGTCACTTTCCGCTTGGGTCGTTCCGGCGCGGCGACCACCTGCGGCGGCGGGACGAAAGCCCCGGGCGGCACGGGCGGCGGCACGTCTCCCGGCATCAGGCCCGGAATCGGCATCCCCGGCGGGGGCGCCATCATGCTCGGGTCAACCGGCGGTCCCAGCGGCGGGCCAGCGGGCATCATCCCCGGCGGGGGCGGTCCCTGCGGCATGCCCGGGGGCGGCAGCATGTTGGGGTCCATCATCGGTGGTCCCGATGGGGGTCCCGGGGGCGCATTCGGGTCCATGGGCGGGGCGCCCGGGGGTCCCGGGGGCATCTCTGTTCCCGATGGGGGTCCCGGCGGGGGCGCCTGCGGCATCAAGAAGTTGATGAACTCTTGGTCCATCCCCAACTCAATGGCGAGGTTGACGGCGTTCTGTGGGTTCGTCCACTTGCCATGCACGAGGGTGTGCGCGAACAGTTCCTTCTGCCGGTCAGCAGGCCAGCCCTCGAAGTCGGCGGTCTTCATCTGGTCGGTGTGGAAGGTCCAGTGAATCTCGTGGTCATCGAACGGCAGCGGCGGATGCACGAACTCGCCGCGGCTGATGCGGAGATTCTCCAGCCGGGACTTCTCTTCGTCGCGCCGACGCTCCTGCTGCAGTTCTCCAATGCCCGTGGAGTCAATCATGCTGAGTGCCCTGCGCTGGGTCTCGGGGTTCTGGGTGTCGCCGAGAATCCCGGCGTTCCACAACTCGATGACCTGCTGCGTCTTGACCGCGGGGCTGCTCGACAAGGCGCTGCCGCTGTGGACGATGATGTCCGCATGCTCGTCAATCTGGTCCTGCGAGAACTCTTGCACGTCAGGGATGTGCGCCCGCCCGATGATGGTGATGAGACGGGGCACGTCGTAGCCCTGCTGCATCATCTTACGAATCTTGCGGCACGCCGTCTCGAAGGACGCTTCATGAGACCGGATGTCGGGAGCGTGTACACTGTCCGCCGCCTCCTGCAACAGATTCGTCTGGAAGCCAGAGGTGGCCTGACCGACTGCACCCTGTGTGGCAGGGTAGATGTTCGCCACCTCATCGAACTCCTGGCGGATGATATTCATCAC
>CAYGVZ010000180.1:0-6342 GCA_964353475.1 uncultured Pirellulales bacterium
GAAATGCTTGAGAACTTTCAATTGCCTGCGGAGATTTTTGCCGCCGCCGCCGGGTTGCTTGTCGTGGTACTTGAAGGAACCGTCTTCATAGCCGGGCGAGAACGAATAATCGAGATTGTTAAAAAGCGCGCCGCCTGCGAGGATGAACTCCCAGGCCTGATAGCGATAAGTGAAGTCATCCTGGCCGGCAAAGCCGGTCTCATTGAAGCCGATGGGCTTATTCAGGTGGTAGTTTGCACGGACGGCGACAGGGGGGCTGGCGTAATGAAAGTTGAAAATCGAGACGCCTTTATGCGGCTTTTCGACTGTTCTGAAGCCGTTGGCGATATTGAGAGAGACCAGGTGCCTGGACTTGAGATTCTTCTCGGTCTTGACAATGGTATCGACGATATATTCCTGCCAGGCCTGTTCGACGTTGTGTACCCAGGGTTCGTTGCATACCTCGTAATAGATGTTGTCGAACTCGTTCAGCTCGGCGACGATTTTGCGGACAAGGGCGGTGTGGCAGGAGACGATGTCGGAGTTTTTCATTTGATAGACGTCTTTGAATCCAACTGTACCGACCCCGTTTATATTGTTTTGACTGTACAACGGCGACATCTTCCACAAGTCCTCCCAGTAATACGGGCAGAACAGGTTGATTTCAATGACGATGCCGCGATTGCCCGCCTGACGGCAAAAGTCCTTCAGCCGTTCGAAGAACTTGTCGTTCCATTTGCTCAAATCGAATTTGTTCAGTCCATCGTAAGCGCCCGGGATGTCTGACCTTTGGTATGGCCCGATGTATTTCTCCGGGGCAGGGGCGAGTGTGTTGCCCTGGATGCCGAATGAGCCGGGCACTTCACGGTATGGGCCGACAAAGAGGCGGGTATGGTTCAATCTATCGGACGTCAGCGTATCAAGGTACCTGACGTAATCGAAGTCAGAATTGATAACCGCGCCGTAGTGTTCGCCGGAGGTTATCAGAATTGTTGGTTTTCCGCGAAACAGAAAGTAGTGCGGGTTCTTAGGATGCAGGGAAATCGGCTGCGCTGTGGCAGTTGAGGCAATAGTCATAATTACCAGCGTAACGTACCGTTTCATACTTTTTTCTCCTGCGGCTATCCCCTTTGGCTTTTCAATTTCTGTGCTGCTTCTTTGGCGAAGTAGGTGATGATTATATCCGCGCCGGCGCGCTTGATGCCGGTCAGCATCTCCATCATTGCCTGTTCCTTGTCTATCAGGCCGGCCTTTGCAGCCGAGTTTATCATCATATACTCGCCCGACACATTATAGGCGGCGATGGGACAATCAAAACGCTGCCTTGCACGGTAGATGACATCCAGATATGCAAGAGCGGGTTTGACCATAACGATATCGGCGCCTTCTTCGATGTCGAGGGCAATTTCCGCCATCGCCTGGCGGGCGTTGGCAGGGTCCATCTGGTAACTGCGGCGGTCTCCGAAGGCAGGCGCCGAATCGGCGGCGTCTCTGAAGGGGCCGTAAAATGCAGAGGCATACTTCGCGGCGTAAGACATTATGGCGACATCGTGAAAGCCGTTTGCCTCCAGTGCCTCACGAATGGCGCCGACCCGGCCATCCATCATATCCGACGGCGCTACGATGTCCGCCCCCGCCTGCGCGTGCGACAGGGCAACCTTGGCTAATAACTCGCACGTGGCGTCGTTGTCGATTTTGCCATCCTTGACAAGGCCGCAGTGTCCGTGCGAGGTATATGCACACAGGCACACATCGGTAATTACCAACAACTCCGGGACATTCTTTTTGATTTGGGCGACTGCCTGCTGGACGGGGCCTTTTTCCGACCAGGCCTCGCTGCCGGTCTGGTCTTTTTTTGAAGGCAGGCCGAAGAGCAGAACAGCAGGTATGCCCAAGTGTGCAGCTTCTATCGCCTCTGCAATGATTGTGTCGGCCGAGAAATGAAAACAGCCATCCATTGACTTGATGGGCTCTTTGATGCCGCGGCCCTGGCGGACAAACAATGGATAGACCAGGTTATCGACGCTCAGGGTGGTCTCCCGCACCAGCCGGCGTATCGCTTCACTGACCCGTAACCTCCGCAGTCGCGTTTTCGGAAAGGCCATAAAACACCCGTGCAGATTGATTATTGATGATTGATTATTGGCGATTCATCCTGGTTTTTCAATCCTAATGTAACCCTATGTTCCTGTTTCATCGTTGGTCAGGTAGCACGCCGGCTCGTTGAGCCAGTTCCGGTCGGCGGGATTATCGCCGAGGAATCTGTAGTTGCCTTTGCACAAATCAAACCATTTGCACCTGCGACATCTCGCATCGGCGAACCCCCTTTTATTGCGTAACCTGTTCAGCACCGGCTCAGTCGTGTCGTTCCAGATTTCCGCCAGGCCTTTCTCGCGGATATTGCCGAGCGAATAATTGGCCCAGAACTGGTCGGGGTGAACGTAGCCGTCAGGACCGATGGCTATGATACCTTCGCCAATCCTGTTTCCGCCGGCGGCAACCAGCAGTTTCCTCGCCTCTTCAACCCGGCTGTCCTCCTGTCGCTGCAAGCGAAGCAAAAGATATGGGCCATCGGCGTGGTTGCCGACCATGAGGACTTCATCAACAAGGGCTTTTGTTACCAAATCAGAAGTTTTGTCCAGAATAACGTCGAGTGCACCGCGGGTCTGGCCAGGCGAAGGAACCTGTTCTTTGATAGCCGATGCCCGACCGGCCCGCACCAAATGATAAAAACACAGCCGCCTTATTCCGTTTCGCACGGCAATATCGAATATATCGCCGATTTGTGAGCAGTTTGCGCCTGTTATGGTGAAGCGAAGCCCGGTTCGCAGATTCGCCCCTGCACAATTCTCAAATGCCTTCATTGCGGCATTGAACGCGCCTTTGCATTTTCGGAATCGGTCGTGGAAATCTTCCCGGCCGTCAATGGAGATGCCGACGTAGCTTACGCCGACATCGGTAATCCTTTTGGCGGTATCGGGGTCAATCAGCGTGCCGTTAGTGGAAAGCACGGTGCGGATGCCTGTTTTATTCGCGTGCGCGAGCAGGTCAAACAGGTCGGCGCGCAGGAGCGGTTCGCCGCCGCTGAAAAGAACTGCCGGGCTGCCTATATCGGTGCATTGCGAAAGCATCTTCATTGCCTCGACCGTTGAAAGCTCCCCGTCGCCGAGGGTGAATGCGGCGCTGCTGTAGCAGTGCAGGCAGGAGAGGTTGCACCTGCCCGTGCAGTTATAAACGACCACAGGGCCTAGACCGGCGCGCCTGCCGTATCGCAGCTCATCGGCGTGACCGGCGAGGCCGCAATATGTCTTTGAGACGTTAATCATAATCAGCGTATTGCGGATAGCGTTTAGCGGTTACAACTGACGTGCCTGGGATGCGAGGGGCACATACGTTCTATCCGGCACTTGACTTTTCGATGGCGTCAAGAAGACCGTCGATAGTGTGCTCCCGTGCCTCGGCGGCAACGGCCAGCCCCAGCTCCTGGATTTGCTCGGCGGTGACAGGCCCGATTGAGGCGATTCTGGCCCTGCAGGCCTTCACCATATCGACGGGGATTTGGTCGAAGAAAGCACGCACGGCAAAGGGGCTTGCAAATGTAATCCAGTCAATCTTGTCTCTGTTAAGCAACTGCTTGAGGGTTGTCGTATCAGCCGCGTTCTTCTCCAGTGTGTAGATGGGGACATCATCAACAATTGCTTTGGTTTTGGAAAGCAAATCAGGTAAATCGTCCGAGGCGAGCTGCGAACGTAACAGCAGCACTTTCCGGTTATCCATAGGGGTAAAATCAATAAGTCCTCTGCCCAGTTCGAGAGTCGTATAGACGTTGGGAACAAAGTCGGCTTTTATGCCGTAATGCTCGAGCATTTTTGCGGTCTCAATGCCGATTGCGGCAACCCGCACCGGCGAAAGTGTCCTCGCATCCTGCTGAAGTTTCTCAAGTACTCCGAAGAACAGTTGCACGCCGGTGGCGCTGGTGAAGATAAGCCAGTGGTAATCGGATAATCGCGCAAGGGCGTGCAAAAAGGCGTTGGAGTTGGTGAGCGGCTTTACGTTCAGCGTATCAAACTCGATGCATCTGCCGCCGCGAACGGCAATTTTGGCGGCCGAGAGGATATTGCCCTGCCTGCTGCGCGTCGTAACAATAACCTTGCCAAAGAGCGGCTTCTTCGTGAACCAGTCCAGCCGGGCGTCCGCCTTGGCGCCAGGTCCGATGATGACAACAGCCGGGGGCTTTACTTCTTCTTTCCGGCACAGGCCGACAATCGAATCAAGTCGGCCGCAGACAGTTTTCTGTTCGGGTAAGGTGGCGCCGGCGACAACGGCAGCCGCCGCATGGGGAGGCATATTGTACTCAAGGAGTTTGCCTGCGATGAAGTCAAGGTTTTCCATCCCCATATAAAACACAATCGTGCCGTGAAACCTGGCCAGCAGGTCCCAGTCGATGTTCGTTTGCTCTTTCCCCTCCGCCTCGTGCCCCGTTACAAATACAACCTGGGAGCTTAATTGCCTGTCGGTGAGGATTATCCCTGCATAAGCGCCTGCTGCAACGGCGGCGGTTACCCCGGGGACAATCTCAAATTCAATCCCGGCCTCGGCCAACGCGCGTGCTTCCTCGGCGCCCCTGCCGAAAATGAAAGGGTCGCCGCCTTTTAGGCGCACAACGGTTTTGCCCTGCTGCGCCCTTTGAATCAACAGTTGATTTATCTCCTGCTGGGAGTAGGCGCCCTGCTCGACCCGCTTGGGGACGTTGATAATCTCGGCGTCGTCTCTTGCAGCAGACAGCAAGGCCGGGTTGGCCAACTTGTCGCAGATGACGCAGTCGGCTGTGCGCAGCAATTCCTCGCCGCGAACCGTTACAAGGTCGGCCCTGCCCGGCCCGGCCCCAACCAGATAAACCCTGCCTTTTGCTTCCACTGTGTTCATCTCACCACACAAAAACCCCAACACATACCATCCCGCCAGACGAACGGCGGGCAAGTATGATTATACAACCGGCTCTGCTCTTTAACCATAGGTTAGTTGACCGCGTCTCATCTTGGGCGCTAATAGCCCAACAGCGAAAGTTGGGCTAACAGGTCAAATGCAGGGCGGCGGCGACATTCATCCCTGCATCCGACAGTTCGTTAAACTTTTGGATGGCGCTGTGAGTATCGGCGGTGTGCAATTCAATGTTCTGTTCGCGGAGGAACTCGCGAGCGGCTTCGGCAATACTCATCGCGCCGTACGCACCGCAGCCGATGAGCAGTATGCTACAGCCGCTGCTGACTAACGGCTCGACATCCTCCGGCGAGAGCAGATGCCCCTGCCGTCTCCACCAGTCGGGCTTCACCACCCCGCCCGCAATTGTCAGGTCGCTGCGGTATTCCACGCCGTTGATTACAATTCTGCCGAACTGGTATGAGTCGATGTGCACCTTCATTTTTTTCGCCCGCGGCAATCTGATTACTGTTCTTATCATACACGCGCGCAAGCCGTTCGACAACCGCCGCCCGTTTTTTGCGTCCGATATGGCGCTGGAGCGTTTGGCTGATTTCCTGCTGCCGCTGTGGATTGTACGGGGTTGCCATATTAAGTACGAGGAGTTTGTCTCGATAATAAGATTACGCATTAGACAGCAGAGACGGCTCATTGCCCGCAATACGGTAGTTGGAGATGGTTTCTTGCAGGATAGTGTTGCTGACAGCAACGTTGGAATTTCAGAGCAACCCAACCGGTCGCTCACTGGTTCAGGTACGCCCAAAACCGGTGGCAGCGCGGATGGGATGCTGGAACGGGTCCTCTCGTACAACGTCTGCGTTGCTGAACCCTTGACTAAGCGCGAGGATGAAATCCTGCAACTGATAATCCGGGGCTTGTCCAACAAACAGATCGCCCGGCTCCTTTGCAGAAGCGAGCGGACAGTCGAGTATCACCGCAACCGTCTTATGCGCAAAATGGGGGTGCGCAACGCCGCCGGGTTAGTCAAACGGGCGATGACAATGGGGCTTGCCTGATTGCCCGCCCGCCTTTCAACGTTTTTCCCGGACCTCCTCAATTTCCGTTTTTCCTTCAGGGCAGGCAAATCACGTAGTTTCCGAAATTCACGAGGCGCCCGTCTTTGACGAACAAAAGAATGGATAAGCGGAATTATATATCATATTATAGCATCAACAATATCGTATAGCGTTGGGGCCGAGACGTGTGAAAGATAAAACGGCATGCGCGGCCGGCAGGTGCCCTTACGTGGGTTTGCCGAACGGCTGAGCGTCCGGCGGAATTGGCCATGATTAGGCAGGAATACCTCACTGAGCTGGTCAACACCCGGGTAAGAGACGTTTCGTCGAGTTGTCTGCTCACCTCTTCGAGGGTCTGGCTCGAAGT
>CAYGVZ010000181.1:0-6286 GCA_964353475.1 uncultured Pirellulales bacterium
GAGCCGTCATCGAAGTGACACATAATGATTTTGTCGGTAACAGCCGAGACATCGACAAACTCGGATGCACGAACAGCGACGGTCGCCACTGTAACGCAGATAAACACCGAGGCGACAAACCCGGCCGCACGACAAATGGAACGTCCTGCACCCGGCAGTTGTTTATATCCTGTTTCCTTCATACTCTTCACCTCAGCCAGCAATTCACAAAGACATTCAAATCCCAAATATCAACGATACCGTCGCCGCCGTCGGGAGCAATATCAGCAGAGGGCGCACCAGGGCCATCGAGCCATTGTTGAGCCAGAATGCCGTAATCAAGGGAATCAACGATACCCTGGCCGTCAAGATTGGCTGCGTCGCAGTCGGCCTGCGAGAAGCGTTTGACCTCGTAGTAGTAAGTCGCATATCTGCCGTCGATTTGTATCGTCCGGCCGATGCGTTCAACGTCCCGCTCCGTCGGCACGCCGTAAATGTCCACGGCTTTTGCGCTCTTGAGCGAGCGACCCTTAAAGGTGATTCTCGCTCTGACCGGTTCCAGCAGCAGCGGCTCGCCGCCTGCGTGGAGCAGCTGGGTACCGTCGCTGTTATAGACCGCCCCAAGCTGCTTATCCTGCGCCATCGCCGTAATCAGTACGTCCTCGGAGTCGATGAGCGGCCGGTTATCGAGCGGAGTGAAAATCAAGCTGACGAAATTCGTGTCGATTGCAACTGTAACGCCCGGCAGGTCGTAGTTGCCGCCGCCGGCAAAACCTATTATCGCCTGCGTCTTTTCCGAATGCACGGTCACAACCTTGCGGCCGTAGTCCCACGTGAGCTGGCCCGTGCTGCTGCGGATGATTTTGTTGATGTCGTCCCAATAAAGGTCCCAATCCTGCCTGGCCGAACGGTCGAGGCCGTCGGCGAACTTGGCGGTGATTCGGCCAATTGCGAAGACCTCCGCGGGCGTGATGAGATTGCCGACGGGGACACAAGGGTCGTAGCCGCCGCCGGGGTAGTTCTGAGTAAGGGCGTCGAATCCCCGGAAGATTTCGTCGAGGGAAAGTCGTCTCGCCGCTGCAATGTCGCCCTGCGAGATGTGATTATTGTATATTGCGAAGGACAGGGCGGGGAACTGGCCAATATAGTGAGGCGTCGCCAGCGCATAGGTGCTCATTCCGGGCCAGCCGTTGCCGATGTATGAGCGTGAGGCAGTGAACTTGTACGAGGCGTCCCAGCCGTGCAGGCCCATTCCGTAGAAGGCCCAGAGCGGTGACAGTTCCGCCTTCCACTGATTCGGCGGCTTCTGAGTGTATTCGGTCATTATGAACGGTTTGTCCTCAACCTGCCAGAAACCCCGGTCGAGTATTCCAGTTCCCGGCTGCGCCAGATGCGTGGCGTTGTTGACTTGGCCTGGGACGATTTTGTAGTTGACCTCACCGCCGCCGAAATAGTTGTGGCGGTCGATGGCGTCCATAGCATCGTCCGTCCAGAGGTTCGCCGCGTCCGCAGCCGGGCCGCCTGCCTGCCAGGCGGTGCTGACAATAACGCCTCTATAGCCGATGCCGCGAAGACGCTGATGATAGGTCTCGTAGGTGTCGCGCTGCATCTCTGCGATGAAGCGGATGTAGTCGCCCATCCGCTTCATCTCGGCAGGATTCGATGGACCGGCTGCGCTCAGGTGGTACGCAGCATAAACGTACATATTCTCGTTGTAAACTGAATCACCCGGTCTCATCCCCGCTCCCCAGGCGGCGGCAAGATTTGCGTCCGAGCCGTACCTGGCAAGTACCCAGTCCTGCCAAAGGTCGCGCAGCCGTGCGCTGTGGTTCGGACGAACGTCATTCTTAAGGTCATTGAGGGGATTATGAAAGAAAATGCTGTCTTCGTTGCGGCATTCTATAATCGCCAAAGCAGGCTCATCTTTGTATGCCAGGCCCGTGTACGGATTGACGTGGTTGAGAAGCAGATTTGCGTATTCCCATTCGGCGTCCTGGTACTCTTCGACAAGACACATAAGGCCGTATACGTCCTTGCCGGCGCCGCTGTCGGGCAGCTCATTGTAAAGTTCATCAGGGATGCTTCCGCCCTGAGAGACCCTCTGGTCCGGCAGGACGACGAAATGGTAGAACAGCGAAAACGTCGTGTAAACGCCGTTTTCTTTCAGGATGGCTAACCATTTGTCAAACTTGTCAAGCTTGGCCGGGTCAAAAAACCTTGCGCCGGGCGGTCCCTGGAGCGAGCCGAGGACATCTTCGACGGTGTGCTGTCGCACCATATTGATGCCGTGTTTTGCCCAGAATCGTGCTCGGCGTCTCTGGTTTTCCTCGGTTTGCGCCATTACGCCGCCAACACCCCAGAACTTCACCGGCGTTTCGTCCTCGAATTGAAAGTCGCTGCCATTCCGCTGCAGACGGCCGTGACAACCGGCGGGCTTGTCCAGGAGGTCGCATACATCGATGATTGAGTCCTTTGAAAATTTGTCAGGCCCGACCATCAGGGCAAACCAGTCGTTCGGGCCGGCTGGCGGGGGATTGGGGTCAGGCGGAATTGCACCGGCTGGGGCCCAGTCGAAGTTCACAAACGCCATCACGTCGATACCGCCGCGACAGCGAGCATCCGCGGAGAGGCGTATTGCGACAGTGTGTGGTCCGGCGCCAAGCCCAAATTCGCCGACATATATCCACCCCATAAAACGCGTGTCGATATTTGGCTCGACGAGATTGAACGAGTTTGCGCAGTCGGTCACGTCGAGGTGTTGATATGACCCGGCGTCGATGCTGTAGCTGTACGCGTCCATATAAGGGTTAAGGCGAATCCAAAAATCGTAGTTGCCCCCTTCGGCAACGGTGAAGTCATAGCTCGCAACGACTGTGCTTGGCCCGCCGCTGCTGGAGATATAGTGGGCGTGCCACTCGCCGTTGACGTCTCCGGGGGTGCCGGGCGACAGCAGGTCCTTGTGGACCCCGTCGTTCTGGTACCAGCTATTCTGGTTGAACGTGGACCCTGTGAAATTCTCGCCTTCAATCCAGATGCCCTCTTTCGCCAATGAGCAGCCGGCAATGAACAACCGGCACAGGAGTGCCGCTGCCACAGCGGGCCTGATTAAAGCGATGCGCCTTGTCTTGAATGTTGGCATAATCACTGTCGCCAGTTTGGTCCTATCAGTGCTAAGTCAATAAAGTCAACGTTTGTGCTGTCGTCCAGGTCAGCTTCGGGGCCGCTGGTCAGCCACTGTTGGGAAAATGTCTGCATGTCAAGCCAGTCAACCCAGCCGCTCATATTCAAGTCGCCGCGAGAGCGTGCTTCAATCCAGTTGATAAGCGCGCGGTACTTGGGTGCGGTTTCAATTGACTGGTCCATGTATTCGAGGACGCCCCATGAACCCCATTTGCTGAAACCGCTGACGAAGCTGAAGTTGCTGAACATCTCGACGCCGTCAGCCCTGAGCATATTGAGGTATTCACAATAGCGGTCGTACATCCGTGCGTCGCGGTTGGCGCCGTTAAGGATGCTTGTGAGGGTGTTGTCGTTTTCGGCGCCGAAGATGCCGGTGAAGTGCTGGCCGCCTTCATAGCAAATCAAGCGACAGCCCTGCTTGTCGGCAACCTGCTTCTGTGCGATGACGTGGGCCTTGACGTTGTTTATCTCGGCAGGAGAAATCACAGTCAAAATCTCATCAATGGCGGGGTAAGCAGGGACGGCAGGCGGTATGTCTGAAGGCGAATAGTTTCTGCCGAAGTACGGCGCGATTGCCAGGACGGCAGGCATGACATAATTCGGGTTGATAGCGGGGTTGTTGAGGCCCTCGAAGCGGACATTTGTGATGCTTATGTTGGCGGACTGGGTCGCTATTACATTGACCAGACGATTGTCTGCGCCGAATTCCTCCTCGAAGATTTGCCAGATTTGAGCCGAGCGGAGCGCGCAGTAGAGTTGTCCCGCGCGCCACCTGTCGCCGGGGGCAAGACCCAGTGCCTCACCCATATCCTGCACATATACGGTCTGCGAGAATGCGCCTGCTGTGTTCCAGGTCTCGTTGGAATACTCGACGCAGATTTTCAGATTCGGATCAACGCTGTCTCGCAACAGGCGAGCGGCCTGCCTGACGTAATCATCGTCTGCCTGGTGCGGGATACAGACCCACGCATCCTGCTGGAGGGTGTTGGCAAGCTGCGCCATATACTCGAGTGATACGCCTTCGCTTCGCGTCTGTGTGTAGTGGTCGGGCCTTGTTCGCTGCGACCACGAGACCAGCGGAGAGGCGTTGGTCCTGCCCCAATCCATAAAGCGAAGATTCACGAATTGTTCGAGCCGCTCCAGAAACAGCGGATGAAACGGCTCAGTTTGATAAACACTCGCGAAGCCCGGCATCACAACACGCACATTGCGAATCGGGTCGGAAGAAGATGACTGAAAGATATTGATGAAGAGCGAGCCCTGGCTGCCGGGTGCGACGGTCAGGGTGTATGTGTTCGTGCCGCCCGCGGGATTGAAGGTTGCATTTGCAGCGCCCCAGAACTGGATTTGACCTGCACCATCGAGAACGACGGTGTAAGCGCCGGATGAATACGCGGGCATTATCGTATGGACAAAGTGCTGCTTGCCGTCGCTTGGGGCGGTGAAGGGAATTACGGTCGGCCAGCCGTTGGCATCGACGGGGATTTCGCTGCGTTTGCCGCTGTCCCACTCGGCCCCGCCCACGCTGCGCGTAAGCCACAGGCGCGCCATTTTGAAGGCATCGACGAACACCCAGTCGGTGGACCAGTCCTCCACGCCGCCGAGGTTCATACCGACAGACATATCGGGTGCGGGATTTGCCGCGAAGCCGGCGGTGATGGTCTTGTTGGAGTTCATAACGATAGTGCGGGGATTGCCTAATCCGGTGACGTCTCCCGACCAGCCGGCAAAATGGAAGCCCGCGTTGGGCGTTGCGACAAGCTGAATGGAGGTGTTGGTGTCAAAGACGGTCCCTTGAGGAATGGTTGTGGCTGTGCCGCCTGCCGTGGAAGTGAGGTCGAGCGTGTAAAGACCGGTCGGCTCGGTGATGCTGAAGGCGGTAAGCGAGGTGTCGTGTCCGCTCCAGTTGGCCTTGTAGCCGTAGATGCGGAATGTTACGGGGCTGCTTACGTTATAGCCGGAACTCGGCAATATGAAATTAAAATCGACGGGCGAACTGTTGCCGCTGTCTAAATAGTGGGTGGTGAATATCTGGTTGCCGTCCGCAAAGCCGCCTACGCTTGAAAAGACGGCGTACTGCCTCGGGGCATGCCAGTCGATTCGCCGAATAGTGAAGTTGATTTTCTTGGCCGCCAGGTTCAACGTGCCGCTTGATGGGCCAATGGTGAAATAGACGTACTCGCTGTCAGTGATTGCCTCGGCTAACGTGCTCTCGGTGTTGCCTGCGCTGACACAGAATGCAAAGACATCGTTTACGCCGGTTGTTCCAGTAGCGCCCGCTCCCAGCCGCCAGCCCCCGAAGCTGACGTTCGGGTCGAGATACGAGGTTTTCGTCCAGGGCGTATGCCGCGATGGTTCCGTACCGTTGAAATCACATACGAGGACGTCGGCCGCCTGCGACGCGGCGGCAAGGGCCGTCAAACATATTGCGGTGATTAAGCATAACTGTTTACTCATAACATACTCCCAAGTTTCCGGGCTGCACCCTATCCCGCTCACACAGGCAAGACGGCAACACAGCCGATTATGGCTCCCACTGCCCGCCGGGGCAAGGGGCCTGGTCCCAGTTGGAGGACGTGTAGTTCTCGCCCTCAATCCAGATAGCTTCTCTTGCTGTGACAGCAGAGCTTATCAGTACACAGCACAAGATTGGCTTTGCTGTCAGTGTCATTTCCCTGTTTCCTTTCTCAATTCACTCCCTTTGCAATCCTGCTGGTTTCCCAGTCAATGTCATCCAAGGCCGAATGGCGCACCTCACAGGCCCGCAACCTTGAACGAACCGTTAATAAGTGCCAATTTCGTCAAATCCGCCTCTGGAAAATAAGCTGGCTGCATCGGCTACTCAAAGCAACTCTCCAGCCAGTAAACTGCCAGAACAAAAACATCGTCAATATCGACATCATCGTCGCCGTCGAGGTCGCCGGGGCCGCCGCCTGTGTGCCGCCACTTGTCTGCAAAGATGGCGTAATCGACGCCTGTGACCGGGTCGGCCCCATCCAGGTTGGGACAGTCGTAATCGCAGACATTTCCGATCCCGTCGCTGTCGGAATCGGTCTGTGAAGGGTTGTACACTGCGGGGCAGTTATCGACACTGTCTGCAACTCCGTCACTGTCAGCGTCGTTAATC
>CAYGVZ010000182.1:0-6271 GCA_964353475.1 uncultured Pirellulales bacterium
TTCCCAGCTTTGAGCCAGCGTCTGCTCCGGGCGGTGCGCAGCCATCCAGGAAGCTCAGCGACAACGACATTGTCGAGCGCATTGAGCTTTGTATGAAGAAGATTGTGGAAGACGACGAGTTTTCCGGCGTTGTGCTTCTGGCGAAGGACGGCAAGCCGTTGTTTCTCAATGCCTATGGTATGGCGAGCAAGTCCTATGGCGTGCCCAACCGGCTGGACACCAGGTTCAATATCGCCTCGGTCGGCAAAGTTTTCACAGGCGTGGCAATCGCTCAGTTGGCCGAAAAGGAGAAACTCTCGCTGACTGACCCAGTAGGCAAGCACTTACCTGCGGATTGGCTGAAGCCCGAGCTCAGCAGAAAGATCCAGATTCAGCATCTGTTGACGCATACATCAGGCCTCGGTGATTACTTTAAGAAGCTTTATAGTCAAAGTACTCCGCTTGTTTTTCGAAAGCTCGACGATTACAAGCTGCTGGTTGCAGACAGCACCATCGACTTTGAGCCGGGGACGCAGTGGTCATACAGCAATACGGGCTTCCACCTGCTCGGAGTGGTCATAGAGAAAGTGACAGGGCAAAGCTACTTCGACTATGTTCGGGACAATGTTTACAAACCCGCTGGGATGACTAACACCGATGCCTGGGATAAGGATTCCCCACTTCCAAACCGCGCTACCCCTTACACGAAGGAGTACTCCGATAAAGGGGTTCAATGGAGAACCGAACTCTTTACGCGTGTAATGAAAGGGATGCCTTCCGGCGGCAGCTTCTCGACTGCGGAAGACCTGCTGAAGTTCGATATTGCGCTGCGCTCACACAAGCTGCTCGGCCCGGAATACACCCGTATCGTTCTCAGCGGCAAACCTGAACTCAACTCCGGGCACTATGGGTACGGATTGTTTATCAGCGACAGCCCTGCGGGCCGTATCGCAGCTCACGGCGGAGACGGTTCCGGTATCAGCTCACAGTTCAAAATGTACCTCGACGCGGGTTACACCCTCGTTGTCCTTTCAAACTACGGCCCTCCCGCAGCTACCAATGTCGAACAGGTGATTCACCAGATGATTGTCTCTCGATAGTTCGTAGAGTAGGCCATAAGGCCAGAAGTTCACTTTGTCCGCAGCTTATGTCCGTGGTTTCTGACCTCGGCGAAACGGGTCAAACCGCGTGCACTACACCGAGAGCTACCCGAAGTGTAATTCCACAATGTCCTTATCGTTCAAAATGTGATTTCTCTGCACGTTCTGGCCGCTGTAAACGCCCTCACCCCAGATGCGGGCGTGCTTCAACTTGTCCGCAAGGTCGCGGTGAATGGTCTTTGCCAGGTCCATCACGGTTGAACCGGCAGGCAGTACGAACGGCTCATTCATATCGGGCTTCTTGCCCGGCGGCTTCGCATAGACGCGGATGATATTCAACTGCCTGAACAGGAACTTCGTCAGGTCGCCAAGCCCCTCGCCGGTTGTCGTTGAAACCTTCACAAACTCAATTGGATACCTGCACGCCTGTCTCAACTGCTCAAACGCACCTGCTGTCTCGGCGTCGGTCTTTGTGCAGATACACAGGACGCTTTTACCCAGGGCGTTGCCGCGCTCGTCATACACCGGCGTCTGCGGATTTGCCAGTAAGCTCCGCGATTCGAGAAAATCCATACAGACACGCCACTGTTCGAGCACGTCTGTCGATAAGTCAATCACAATAGCAATGAGGTCGCAGTTGCGGTATGTCCCCACCTGGCCGGGCATTATGTAATCCGCCGTTATAGGCGGCATATCCACCAGCTCAATATGGATATCCTCAAACTGCATCATTCCCGGCACAGGTGCAGCAGTCGCAAAAGGGAAATCCGCAATGTGCACTTTCGCGTTGGTAAGAGCGCCGACGATAGAGCTTTTTCCACAGTTCGGCAGGCCCAGCAGCGCTATCTGTCCGCACCCGCCGCGCGGGACGTGAAATATATCCAGCCCCTTGCCGCCCTTGTGTGCGGCCTGCGCTTCCTTCAGCGCGCTGAGCTTGCGCCGCAGGTCCGCCTTCAAATGGTCCGTCCCCTTGTGCTTGGGCATTACCGCAAGCATCTGCTCCATCGCCAGTATTTTTTCTTCCGGCGTTGTCGCCGAGCGATACCACTGCTCGGCCTTCAAATAATCCGGCGTCAAATTAGCAGGCATCTTCTAAAAAAATCCGAAATCCGAATCTCGAAATCCGTCCCCACGGGACGGCCCTTGCGGGCCGAAACAAACCCAAAATCTGAATTTCAAATGCTCAAAACGTCACTCGCTCTTGCGCACTATTGACCCCAATATGTTCATTAGTTCCGTTAATCCTTCTATAAACACTCCCCGTCCTTACTCAGAGCCACGACTATCCGCATCTGTTAAAGTCTTCCTGCTACTTGCTGGAAATATCGCTATTCCATCTCTTGGCCTTTCTTATGCCAGGAATGGCAGTCTCAACGCCGCCCTGGATAGGTGTCAGGGATTCCCATTCAAATTCAAACGCCTCTTTAAGCGCGGCGACAATCTTTGGGGCGTTACCAACAATCCCGCTGAATCTCCCGTTACTTCGGCGTACAAAGAGACAATATTGTCTGTCGTTAACAAAATATCGGAATCTGCCGCGTTGTGATTCTGGCAGATATCTGACATCTCCCCCGATACTTCGCAAGACTTCGAGCGTAATCGTTATGTCGGGATCGTTAGGGCATGCAATCTCGCGTATGTCAGGAAGGCGTTTGCGCTGTCTCTTGCTTCTAAAGAGCTTCGCTACTTGCTTGCCTACGCGTTTTATGTCTGCCAGTGCCTCTTTAAATCCTCTCTTGAAGTCAGGATAGAGTGCGACCAATTGGTAGATTGTCCCAGCGAGTACAAGAATCGCATACACAATGGGTACATTGTTTTCTGCCTCGCCTTTCCTAAAGTATATGAACTTAGCATCAGGAACGATAAACTTCCGCTGAATCTTTGTGAGGCCATCCAAGTCCTTGTCAAAGGTCCTCGCCATCACCAATGTTCTCTTTCCCACAGGTCTTCTCCCGTCTGGAATGCGTCTACCCCATCTTGTTATGGATGTTCACAGAAAGTCCATCCCGTCCATTCACTTAGCATGTTCGCCACTCGCTCATTAACTTGCCTGAATGGGCTCAAAATCTCACTCGCTCTTGCGAAGTATCGACCCAAAGATGTTCATTAGCTCTGTTGCTTCTTGTATTAATTCGGCTCGTTCCTTTTCAAGTGCTGAGACATTGCAGGTATCAACGAGCTTTAGCCAATATCTGCTCTCCTTGGCTTCTTTACGACTTATCTTGATGCGCATAACAAAGTCCTTCTTACTCAGAGCTTCGTTGGCCTCAATATAGTTTGCCCCGACAGAACCGGACGCATCTATAAGTTGCTTCGAATCCTCAATATTCGCCAGTGTTTTGGGCAGTTTCTTCACGAACTCCCTTACTCTCTGAGCAAACCGCAGCGTTCGTTCTTCAAGGTCATATTGTCCTGGTTTATGAGTTTCTGGCATTTGAATTTTGGTATTCGTATTTGTTTCGTATTTCGGATTTCGATATTCGAATTTTGGCTAACCTGCCATTGCTTCCGCCACGAGGTCGCCCACCTGTGTTGTTGAGTATCCCATTTTGCCAGCGGCCAAGGATTTCAATTTGTTTGCGGTAACGTATTTGACGGCGTCTTCGATTGCCTTTGCCGCCTTTTGTTCGCCTAAGGTTTCTAACATCATCCCGCCTGCACAGATTGCCGCCAGGGGATTGATGACGTTCTTGCCCGTGTATTTCGGGGCGCTGCCGCCGATTGGCTCGAACATACTGACGCCTTCGGGATTGATATTGCCGCCCGCGGCTATCCCCATCCCGCCCTGAATCATCGCGCCGAGGTCGGTGATGATGTCGCCGAACATATTGCCGGTAACAATCACGTCGAACCATTCCGGGTTTTTCACAAACCACATACAGGTTGCATCCACGTGATAATACTCTCGCTTGATGTCGGGATAGGATTTGGCGCCCATCTCGTGGAACGCCCGTTCCCACAAATCATAAATGTAGGTCAGGACGTTCGTCTTGCCGCAAAGTGCAAGGGTATTGTTCTCGCCCCTGCCGCGCGTCTTTTTGCCGAATTTCTTTGCATACTCAAACGCATATTTGAGGCATCTATCGACCTGGAATCTGCTGTAAACAGCCGACTGCACCGCCACCTCCTGGGGCGTCCCCTTCATTGTAAAGCCGCCCGTGCCGGTGTAGGCGTCGCCGGTGTTTTCCCGCACCACGACAAAATCAATATCCTCCGGCCCTTTGTTTTTAATCGGCGTCTCCACGCCCGGATACAGCTTCACCGGCCGAAGGTTTATGTACTGGTCAAGCTCAAACCGCATACGAAGTAATATGCCTTTTTCCAATATCCCCGGCTTGACGTCGGGATGGCCGATTGCGCCTAAGAGTATCGAATCGAATTTGCGCAGTTCCGCTATGGCGATATCCGGCAGCGTCTCGCCCGTTCTTTTGTAGCGCTCGCCGCCGAAATCAAAGTGCGTCATATCCAGCTTGAATTTGTATTTGCCCGACGCCGCGTTCAGGACCTTCACCGCCTCCGCTATCACTTCCGGCCCAGTCCCATCCCCGGGTATTACCGCTATCTTGTACCCTTTACTGCCTTTTGCCACGTCTTTGTCTCCTTTCTATTGCTTCAACCACGGATTAACACGGATTTATACTGCTCTATTTCTTAAAATTAGACACGGATTAACACAGATTAACACGGTTTTAAAGTTTTATCTCCCGATGCTTTTCCACAACCCGAGCAACCAGTCGGTCTATCTCGTCCCAGTGGTTCGTGTCACATATTTCAACAGCGCAATAGTCACGGGCCCGGTTACTCGATGTACGGTGCGTGGCCTTGTGATACTTGAGGATTTCATTTGCTTCATTCACCGGGACTCGCCGGCATTCTATCCAGACTTTGCTTCTTGTGAAAAATATCTGCGCTATGTTTCTAGGGGTATGCACCCGAATCGACCGTGTGGCTGGCTTGAATATCACAGTCCTACTGGTGCTCAAAAATGTGGACTTCAATTGCGTGTAGATATCCCTGACAATTTGGCTGCGCCCCTCCAAGTGAGATTCCTCTGTGTATTGGGACGGTTCTGATATTTCACTATCAGGTGATGGTGAAACAGCATCTTCGAAAGCGATGTTTTGAAAAGGCGGCTCCACCGTAACAATTTCGTTTTTGTCGCGACGGAAATGGTTGACTATCAGGACTTTAACCATTCTCCCCCATTCCGTGTAGGTGTCCATTATCTCTCTGAACTCCGGCTTCGGTCCGTCGATAATAATCAGGATGTTCTGATTGTTGTCGATAGTATCCTTAAAAAATTTGTACATTTCCTTCGTTTCAATCCAATCTTTGAGTTTCTTTGTCAGAACAGGGTCATCCTTAAAGAGCGCAAACATTGTCTCTATCAGCTTATGCCTTTGCTTCGAGTCCCTGTAAAACGCAAAGAATTTGGTAATCTGCGGAAAAATGTGCCCGAAGAAATCGTGACTTTGAAGCTCAACCTCAACGAGGTAAAATTGGGGGTCCTCGGTGTCCGACAGGTCTATCAGAAACCCATCGGGTATCGTCCCGCCCAGCGATGAAGTATTAATCTTTTGCTTGGCGTTGATGTAAATTGCCTTGTCCCCGAAAATTGTTCCGGCGTTTTCGGCCACGAGTTGTTCAAAGTCGTCTTCTTTGGAGTAGATGACCTGTTCAAAAATCTCTCCATTAAGAGACACGCTTATGGCCATTTCCTATTCTCCTCAGTTTTTGACAGTGTTAATCCGTGTCTAATAACTACCGTCTCAATCCGCATCTGCATCGTAACCGAATACCCGTCGTTTCACTTTGACGGATTGTCCGAAGTTTATCAAAAGGCCAACGTTCAGGCCCGTTGCCTTGAGATAGTTTACCAATTGCACTTCGTGAATCGGTTCAAGAGCACTTACTGCCTTAACCTCAATGATTATTCTATCTTCAACGATCATATCTGCGTAGTAATCGCCAACTGTTTTCTCGTGGTAAAGCACCTTGAGTGGAACTTCGACAGAACATTTTACGCCCATTTCCTGTAGCTCAATAGCGAGGGCGTTCTTATATACCTTTTCCGCAAAACCATACCCCAGTTCTTTATGCACAGCATACGCCGCAGCTATAATTTTCTTTGATAGTTCGCTATGCCTTAACATTTTTATTTTTTAACAGTGTAAATCCGTGTTAATCCGTGT
>CAYGVZ010000183.1:0-6242 GCA_964353475.1 uncultured Pirellulales bacterium
ACGTCGAATACAGGGACTTTTCCGCAGACCAGGAGGACCGTATCAAGGCCGCGTTCTTCGCCGAAAAAGACCGGGACGTGTTCCGGCGAGAGATTGAGGCGATGCGCAAAGAAGGACGTACCGGGGCGAAGACCATCTTGCAGGCGTGGCGCATCGGCGATGTTGGTTTCGCATCTCTGCCGGGCGAACTATTCGTCGAATGGGGCCTGAAAATAAAGCAGGAGAGTCCCTTTCCCTGGACTTTCCCCGTTACACTCGCCGGCGATTACCAGGGCTACCTTGTGACGGAGGAGGGGTGGAAGAACGGCGGCTATGAGTCCCTCATTGCCCGCAGCGCAAAGCCCACGCCAGCCGCCGCAGGCAAGATGACCGACGCTGCCCTCCAGATGCTCAACGAAATCTACTCGCCGGCCAAATAGCGGCTATTGGAACTGCGACCAGGATTTGCCGCATAACCCTCCACTAGCCCGCTACCGGGGGCCATCTTTTCTTGCCAAAGCCAGCCCAATCGTTTATCATTTCCTGCAAAGGCACTGACTATTTAGGAGGTAAAAACGATGCTCGCCGGACAAAGAAAAGTAATCACACTAACGTTGTCGGTTTTGTTCGTCTGTTTCGCTGCCGCCGTGAATGCCGAACAGTTTAGCTGGCAGAGGCAGTATGCGAAGGTAACTGCTGAAGGGGATTTACAGTGGAATCCCCAGCCGTTTGTGTTTAAGGCGGGCGGGTCCGTTCGCTACATCGACTATGAGAAAGGCAGTGATGACAATCCCGGCACGAAAGAATCGCCCTGGAAACATCATCCGTGGGATGTCGTGGCGACCGGCAAGGCCGCCGGGTGTTCAGGTATTCACACTTATGTTTTCAAACGCGGCGTTATTTATCGCGGCGCTCTTGTTGCAAAGGACTCCGGCAAAGGCGGCGACCCAATCCGCCTGACCAGCGACCCATCGTGGGGCGAGGGCGAGGCGGCCATTTACGGCTCAGTCCGCATTACCGACGGCTGGAAACAATGCGATGCCAATTTAGCGCCTAAAATCCCACAGAGCGACAAGGTATGGTACAAGGACATCGGAAGCGATTTTGCCCCCAGAGCACTGTGGGAAATCCGCGACGGAAAAATCATCCGCATCCCTCTTGCGCGAACGCCCAACTGGAAGGAATCGAATCCCGACGACGTCAAAAGCGAGTGGTATCTCTGGGAGGACACCAATCTTGTCAGGGAACAGCAGCGCGCCTGGTGCATCGATTCAAAGCACATCACCGCGTCGGACCCAAACGCGTATAACGGCGCAACCGTCTGGACCGAATACAGCAGCGTTATGGGCACGCCTTATATGACGCCAATTGAGGGGTACGACCCGCAAAGACACGCCGTACGTCTGGGCGGTCCGTGGGGCCAGGCCCAGTCAAACTATTGCCCCATCAAGTTCTGCCGATACTTTCTCGAAAATCTTCCACAGTTTCTTGACGAGCCGGGTGAATATTACTTCGATGTCAACGGTCCGCCCCGCGGCCGATGCTACATACGCCTGCCCGAAGACCACAATCCCAACCAGGCGACCATTGAAGCCGGCCGCTATGTCAGTTCAATTGATATCCGCAATCAGAGCAATATTGAAATCACCGGCCTTACCTTCCGCTTTGGCAATACAATATACGCAGTCGAGCGATTCTGG
Organism: uncultured Pirellulales bacterium; assembly: GCA_964353475.1. Taxonomy (GTDB): domain Bacteria; phylum Planctomycetota; class Phycisphaerae; order Sedimentisphaerales; family Anaerobacaceae; genus CAYGVZ01. The sequence continues at coordinate 1,680 of CAYGVZ010000183.1, forward strand.
GTAATCGATGAGGAGGATGCCGCCTGCATAAGAATACTTGGTGCCTGTAACAACATTCGCATTTCAAACTGCAAATTCGAGCACGCGATGCTTGCCGTGCGCGCAAGCGCCAAAGGTCTTATGGATAACATAGTTGTTACCGACAACGAGATTCTCTTTGCCGACCACGCCGCTCTCGAATTTGCGCACGGCGGCGGCAGAGATATACTCGAAGGCGAGCTTCGCCGAATCGAGGTTCTTAATAACCGGCTGTATCACATCGGCGCCCGGCCGATGCGGGCACAGCACGGCCACGCGATTGTCGCCGACTTTCCCACACTGGCTGAAGTGGCGGGCAACGTCCTCGACCGCTGCTACGGCGCAGGGATATTTGTCTTTGGCGGCAAAGGCGGGGGCAATCTTTACGAGAAACCCCTTGCGCGAATCCTCATTCACCACAATAAAGTTACCGACCCGCTGCTCAACACCAACGACTGGGGCGGCATCGAGTCGTGGCAGGGCGGCCCCACCTACATCTTCGACAACATCTCGGGCAACCCCGGCGGCTACTGGCACTGGAAACACCTGCTAAACAGGAACAACCCGAACCGCGAACACACAACCGCGCGTTTCGGTTTTGCCTACTACTGCGACGGCGCGTTCAAGCAATACCTGTTCAATAACATCGCTTGGGGCAAGAGCAACGACCTGAATAGTCCCCTGTGTAACACCGCTGCCTTTCAGGAAATCATCGGCTTCCAGAACACCGCTTTCAACAATACCTTCTACAAGTTTGCCGCCGGCTCGCGCAGACAAGTCCCGCAGGCAGGCCGCAACGGCTATTTAGGCAACCTGTGGATGGACATAAGCGAGATGTACTTCCGCCATTCAGACGCCGAGGCAAAAGATGAAAATATCCATCAACTGACCGGCGCATCGGGAAGAGGCGAACCCTACGCCGATGATACGCTGGCATACGCCAACAACGTCTTCTACGGAAAACCAAAACACTTCGGACTGTTTGAGGCCAACGGAATCCTGCGAAACACCCTGCAAACGTTCAGCGGCGCATTAAAAGAAAAACACGCACTCGCCTGGCAGACCGGCTGGGAAGCGAACAGCAGTCCCGTGCGAAACGCCGAGGCACACGACTTTCGTCCCGTCGCCGGCTCACCAGTCATCGACCGAGGCGTGAAGGTATTCGTGCCCTGGGCGCTGTATGGCGTTGTCGGCGAATGGCACTTCTACAAGAACAACGCGGAGCCGAACAAAATCTTAGATGAGCACTGGTTTATGACCGAAGAGTTCCTCAACCGGGATATGTACAGATTCGTTCCGCATAACAATCTGACTGCACACAATGTTGCGCTCGACGACTACTCTGCCGGGGCGCTCGAGGACTGGACCGACGGCGCATTGAATTTCAACGGGAAAGACCGCTACTGCTCAATCAGCGAAGCCGAAATGAAACGACCCTTCACCATCACGCAGCGGCGAGGTGAGCCCCGTACGGTCGAGGGCGACAAGAGGAAGACGCTTGATATGGGGACAAACAATTTTCTCATCGAGGTCTATTTCAAGACCGAGCTGAACCACACAGGAGGATGTCTTGTCTCCAAGCTTGATGCCGCCGGCTATGTCCTCGACATAGACAAGGCCGGCTGCGCACGCCTGACCCTTCGCACAGGGCAAAGTGACGAGTCCTCGCGTACTGGCGCTGTCAAGGTTAATGACGGCAAATGGCATCACCTTATCGCAGAAGTTGACCGAGGCGCGCAAGCAATAAATATCTACGTCGATGGAAAACTTGCAAACGCCAAGCTCGCCGGCACAATTCCCGCAGCGGATGCTTCACTTTCCAATACCGCCGACTTTCTTGTCGGCAGGGGCGCAAAGACAGATTTCTTCGCAGGGGCAATGGATTTTCTGCGAGTATCTCGCGGGACGCTGGCGGACGCCCGGACTACCATAGATGAGCTTTACGTCTGGCAGTTTGCCGGGCCGCATCTCAAGGACTTTTTTGGCAATAGTCCCGCCGCTGGCAAACGAGACGCGGGGGCAATCGAGTATGTTGCCGATTAACTGTCCTTTTGTATTCGTTTTCGCGGGACTGGGATTATCAGGCATTGCCTGATTGAAAAGTATGAACAGTCGTGAGCGTGTTTATGCAATGTTCGCGGGCGGCAAGGTTGACCATCTGCCGTTTATGCCGATTACGATGCAGTTCGCCGCAGACCGTATAGGCAGGAAGTACTATGACTACGCCACGGACTACCGCGTGCTTGTTGAAGGGCAGTTGCGAGTTGCGGAGGAATTTGGCTGCGACCAGGTCGGGTGTATCTCCGACCCCGCACGCGAAGCCGCCGACTGCGGTGCTACAATCGTCTTCAATGAGAATACGCCGCCTGACATTGATGAAAGAGCCGCGCTGCTTGCCGACAAATCCAAACTGAGGTTGCTCAAAATACCTGACCCCCTCGGCGGCGGGCGGATGCACGACAGGGTAAAAGCAGCGGCGCTATTCAAACAGAAAGTGCGCAAAGACAAGACAATCGAGGGGTGGATTGAAGGCCCCTGCGCGGAAGGTGCGGACCTTCGCGGCATAAACACGATTATGATGGACTTCTTCGAGGACCCGACATTTATTCGAGACCTGTTTGAATTTGTCACGGAACTCGGCTTGCGCTTCGCAAAGGTGCAGATTGACGCGGGTGCTGACCTGATGGGCGTGGGTGACGCGGCTGCCTCGCTGGTCGGCCCCAGAATCTACGAAGAATTTATCTGGCCTTATGAGAAGCGATTAGTTGGCGGCATTCACAAGATGGGTGCAGCAGTCCGACTTCATATCTGCGGCGACACGCGAGGGATTCTTCCTGGAATGGGGCGGCTGGGTGCTGAAATGGCTGACCTCGACTTTCCCTGCCCCGTTGCGCTTGGCCGTGAAAAAATGGGGCCCAGGCAGGTCATCTGTGGCAATATCAATCCCGTTGCTGTCCTTCAGGATGGCTCTTTGCAACAGGTACGTCAGGCCGTCGAGCAATGCCACAAAGACGCGGGCGACAGGTTCATCGTCGGCGCGGGCTGTGAAGTAACCCGCCACACGCCTCTTGAAAACCTGCTGGCAATGCGCGACTATGCCTTATCGCACTAAAATTTCTTAATGAAAGGAATCAATATGCAGCGCCAACACAAGACGATTTATGTGACAATCCTAGTTTTGTTTGCTTCGACTGTGCTTGCCCAAAGCCCTGGTCCCAACTGGCTTGATATGGGTATGGGAAATTTGCCGCTATTGTCGGATGCAAAGACGCGGTCGATAGGGCCGGAGAATTTTACCGGTGAAAAAAGCAAAGGCGGTATGGCTGAGCTCGGTCAGGGGACCGCCTCAAACGCCGCTCGTGAATTAGGCCGCGGCTGGAAGGTCAACCCGTATATTCATATTGAGCCGAACCAGACATTTGTCTTAGCCGACATAAACGGCCCCGGCTCTATCCAGCATATCTGGATGACGCCTGCAGGGGACATTCGCCTCAATATCCTGCGGTTCTACTGGGACGGCGAGACGACTCCTTCGATTGAATGTCCTGTCGGCGACTTTTTTGCCTGCGGGCTTGGCGAATACGCGCAGGTTACGTCTCTGGCCGTCTGCGTCAATTCCAAGAGCGGCTTTAATTGTTACTGGCCTATGCCGTTCAAGAAGAAATGCAAAGTTACAATGACCAACACAGACGATAAACAAATGACGCTCTACTATCAGATTGATTATGCCCTCACAGATGTTCCCGAAGCGGCTGCATATCTGCACGCGCAGTTTCGCAGAGTAAATCCGCTGCCGAACAAGCAGGATTACACGATACTGGACGGTGTTGCTGGCAAAGGTCATTACGTGGGGACATATATGGCCTGGGGTTCAAACTCGCCCGGCTGGTGGGGCGAGGGCGAAATAAAGTTCTTTATGGATGGGGACACCGAATTTCCCACTATCTGCGGCACGGGTACAGAGGACTACTTCTGCGGCTCTTATGGCTTTGAAGACCCCAACGGCGGCGGCTATAAAATCTTCAACTCGCCCTATGCCGGTATGCCGCAGGTCATTAACCCCAAGGGCAAACCGTTCAGAAAAACAAAGGTGTATCAGGACGGCAAACTCATTGAAGAAAAGACCGTTTTTGACCCCAGGCAGCAGCCGCGATTTTCCCTCTATCGCTGGCACATTATGGACCCGATTCGCTTCGACAAGGACCTGCGTGTTACGATTCAGGCCCTCGGCTGGCAGGACGGCGGCAGATATTTACCACTGCAGGATGATTTGTCGTCGGTTGCATTCTGGTACCAGGCCGAGCCGCACGCGCAGTTCCCGAAACTGCCGGACAAGGAGAACCTGAAAATCAGTAACTGACGCACTGCGCCTCTATATCTGCGAATACTGGGCCGGTTTGAGAAGTATATTGGTTATATTCGAAACAATCTTCTCGTCGGCGTATTCGGGAACCGAGCGAAGCTGCTTCCACTCGGGGTCGCTGATGAAGCGTTTCCAGTTCTCTTTGTTTTCCTCCATACTGCGAAAGACGAGCATATAGGTAA
>CAYGVZ010000184.1:0-6218 GCA_964353475.1 uncultured Pirellulales bacterium
GGCACTTGTGGCGGCACTGAATACTCCGAGAATCAGGGCAAAAACAAGCCCCAACGGTTCGGAGGCCACTTGCTGCAATGTGTTTGTAACGTATTCGAGCGTCACAATATCCCTATTTACAAACAGTCGAACCACCAGCGGGACAGCAACCGCCTGCTCGCGAGGAAGCGACGTATGCCTGCAGAAGTTTCGTTTCTGTTATTTCCCCAGACACGGCCCCCATACCGCGACCTTTGGTCATTACCAACATACCGGGCAAAGTAATTTGCGAAGCGATACTGGCGTATTCTTTGGATGGTGAAAACCGTAAGGTATATAAGCCGATGCGTACGCCATTGGATTCCAGTTTTTGTTCAGCAGATGCGATTGCATTTATGGTTTCCTTGCTGATTGTTTCGTTTTCGTTGGCGGGGACAAAAACAAATACGGCGTCCTGATTTACAGCTACTTTGTTCAGTGCGGCAAGTGAATCCAGAAACTCGCCTGCCGTTTTTTGGCCCTCGACAGATTTGACCGCTGGTTCCTGCCCGGCTGCCTGACTTACAATCGGAGAAGCGAATGCGGTTTCTGTATTGGCTGGAGTGCCCTGTCCGGCGTTCTTTGTCCTGTAAATAAGAACGCCGCACACCGCCAGGAGCACAACCAGGCAGATTACGGCTTTTGCTTTCGTGTTTCCCGGAGTTTTACCGCAATCACATCCCGGCCCACAACCTTCCGACTTTACATTTTCCATAAGTACCTCCTGAGTTAAAAAAATGCCCCGAAGAACATTCCAGCAATCGTTGACATCACGATAACAAGCGATACATAGACGATGGTTTTCTGCAAACCCATAATACTTCGAAGGACGAGCATACTCGGCAGTGAAAGGGCCGGCCCTGCCAAAAGCAACGCCAGGGCAGGACCTTTGCCCATACCGGAACCGATCAAACCCTGCAAAATCGGAACTTCTGTAAGTGTGGCAAAATACATGAATGCTGCGACTACCGAGGACAGCAGATTGGCCCGTAGAGAATTTCCGCCAACCGCCCATTCGACCCAGCGATTGGGAATAATACCCTCATGGCCAACACGACCAAGCAGGAATCCTGAAACAAGCACTCCTCCCAGCAATAACGGCAAGATTTGTAAAGCAAAGACCCACGTTGCAGAAGTCCATTCTATTAGCTCATCTTTCTTAAACCACCTAAACAGGATAATAGCCAAACTAAGCAAAGAAAACCCTGCGATCCACCATTTATACTGATGAATTAAAGACCACAGCCCATGGTCGCCTTCAAGCGGTTTGCCCCAGTTGGCAAAGACCAGCACGCCTATCATAGCTGCAAAGAACAAGGCGTTTTGCCATAACGGCCGCCTGACTTCCGGCTCCGGCATATTCATCTGGCCGCTGGCTTTCTCGATTTCCTCCTTGCGATAGATGAAGTGCATGATGAGACCGATGATTACACTAAAAGCGATTGCTCCGACCGCACGCGCAATGCCCAATTCAAGGCCAAGAATTCGTGCCGTGAGGATTATTGCCAGCACATTTATCGCAGGCCCGGAATAGAGGAAAGCCGTCGCAGGCCCAAGGCCAGCGCCCATTCGATATATGCCTGCAAACAAAGGAAGAACCGTACAGGAGCAAACGGCCAGTATCGCTCCGGATACCGAAGCCACTCCGTATGCGAGTGTCTTGTTTGCTTTGGCCCCTAAGTATTTCATAACGGAGGCCTGGCTGACAAACACCGATATAGCCCCTGCGATAAAAAACGCCGGGACGAGACACAGCAGAACATGCTCACGGGCATACCATTTGACAAGTTGAAGCGATTCCATTACTGCGTTGTCGAATCGTGGTGTACCCGTAGGCAGAAAAAAGGCGGCAAGAAACACCCCCCCTATCAGTCCCAGCTTTTTCCATTCTGATTTGAAACCCACTGCCGCCTCCCCTATCCGATAGCAGCCAGAAGCCGCCTGTGCTCCTTTGCCTCGTTCCTGACCACACCCGATATGCACTCGAAGAAATCGAGTATGCAGGGACATTTGAGTTTATAAATGACTTTCAGCCCTTCCTTGCGGTACTCAAGCACCCCGGCGGAAACCATTACAGACAGATGTCTCGATACATTCGAACGTTCGGCACCGATATGCTCTGCGATATCGCAGACGCACCGCGGGCCATCCCTGAGACAATCAAGAACGGCGATGCGCAAGGGATGGGCGAGTGCATTGGCGACCTCGGCCTGCCTGTTGAATAGAGCCAGCTTTTCACGAACTGCCATAATAGTACCCCTTAATAACTATGTGATTATATACTCACACAGCCACAGACAGTTCAAGAAAAAAATGAAAAATTGTGCACATCACACGCTGGAATGGTCAGTACTTTCTGCGCAGGCGGGCGATGGGGATACTCAGAAGCTTGCGGTACTTGGCGACCGTCCGCCGGGCAAGTCCGGTAATGCCTGCCTCGGCCAGTTTAGTGCGTATCTGGTCGTCTGAGAGGGGGTTTGATTTGTCCTCGGAGTCGATAATCTGCTGGAGTTTGCCGCGTATTGCCTCCCAACTGTGCTCCTGGCCGCTGGCGTCTTCGAGTCCGCCTGAGAAGAATCTGCGCAGCGGCAGGATACCCCACGCACACTGGACGTATTTGCCGGCGACCGCACGGCTGACGGTGGCGATATGGACGCCCACGTCGGCGGCGACCCTGCCCATCGGCAATGGTCTCAGATGAAGCTGGCCCTTGTCGAAAAAATCCCGCTGGTATCTCACGATTGTCCTGGTAACGTTGAGCAGCGTGTTCCTGCGCTGCTGAATCGCGTCTATTATCCATTGCGCCGAGCGGATGTTATCCTGGAGAAACTTGCGGTCATTATCGCCGAGGCCGCTGGTTTTTGCCATATTGGAATAGTAATCACTTATTCGCAGCCGAGGCAGCCGGTCGTCCGCCAGGCGAACCACATAGTCGCCGGCGTCTTCGGAAAACTCCACTATGACATCGGGGGTGACGGAGTGGTTGGAGTTTCGGCCAATTTGAAGTCCGGGTGACGTATCGAACTTGCTCAGCCGTTCCACCGCCTGGTTGATGCGTTCGAGCGTACAGTTCATCTTTTTTGCGATGTCGGGCAGCCGGTTTTCAAGAAGCTCAGCGATATGTTCCGACACCAGTTGCGTCTCGAAGGAGACGTCATCGGTGCTTTGCGCAAGCTGAATAAGGAGACATTCCTGCAGGTCGCGAGCCCCAACGCCCGGCGGGTCGAGTTTCTGGATGAGGGGCAGGGCTTTGGTCAGGTCATCGGCCGTAAAGTCGCTGCGCTCTTTGGTGTGCAGTTGTTCCAGACGGACAGAAAGATAGCCCTTGTCGTCGATGTAATCGATTATGGCATCGCCGGCTTTTTTGACGGCCTCGGGCGATTCGACCATCCGCCACTGCTCTTCAAGGTAGTCGTGCAGGGACTGGGGCGGGGCCGCGGTGTTCTTTATGGCCTCGAGTTTCGGGTCCGGCTCATCGCTTCGCACGGGCGCGCGGGACGGCTCATCGTGGTCAAGGTAGCTCTTGAATTCATCATCGAGCGTATCAACCCTTCTGAATGTCTCAGTCCTGTCCGGGCCTGCGGCTGGGTCGAAGTCCTTTTGGCTAACGGCGGCCGGCCGGTCATCCATAGTCGTCGGCTCTTCGCCGGGCGCCGATTCCTCGGCCGGCTCATCGACTTCGAGAACGGGGTTGGCGTTAAGCTCCTGCTCGATTCGCTCTTGCAACGCAAGAATAGACAGTTGCAGTATCTCCATCGACTGGATTATGTGCGGAGCAAGCTTCAGTTGCTGCTCCAGCCGGAGCTGTCCTCGCATTTCGAGTTTCATTGCCTTGATACCCGGTACAGGATTCTCAGATGCCCAACCTCACCGTTGTTGGCATCGGGTGTATTATACCATATCAGAAGTTCCGTTCGACAAAGCCGGTGTCAACTTTGCCTTTGACGAAGAGATTGTGGGAGAGGATGGAGAGGCACGCGGGGATGGTGGTCTTAATCGGCTCGATGACAAACTCGGACAAGGCCCGTTTCATAGTTGCGATGGCCTGCGTTCGGTCGCCCTGATGGACGATGAGCTTTGCAATCATCGAGTCGTAGTTGGCGGCGACGGTCCAGCCCTGATAGACGTGTGTATCGACTCTGACGCCTGGGCCGCCTGGCGCAATGTAACGCGTGATTGTGCCGGGAGAGGGAGCGAACTTATTGGCAGGGTCTTCTGCATTGATGCGGCACTCGATTGATACGCCTTTGTGTTTGATGTCGCGCTGGCTCAAATCGAGTTTCTCGCCGCTTGCGATTTTCAGTTGCCATTTAATCAGGTCATGGCCTGTAACAAATTCCGTAACGGGGTGCTCGACCTGGATTCTCGTGTTGACCTCGATGAAATAGAACTTCTTATCTTTATCGAGCAGGAATTCAACTGTGGCGGCGTTGACATAGTTTGCTTCTTTGATTATGCGCAGCGCGGCGTTGCATAATTCCTCGCGTGTGCGTTCATTAAGGACCGGACAGGGGGATTCCTCAATCATTTTCTGATGCCGCCGCTGGATGGAGCAGTCGCGTTCGAAGAAGTGCAGGGCGTTGCCGGCTGAATCGGCCATTATCTGCACTTCAACGTGGCGCGGCTCAACAACGTATTTTTCGAGATAAACGCTCGAATTGCCGAAGGCGGCATTCGCCTCGGCCTGCGCAGAGGCAAAGGCCGAGCGAAAGCTCATATCGTTGTGAACGACTCTCATACCGCGCCCGCCGCCTCCTGCGGCTGCTTTTATGATGACGGGATAGCCGATGTCATTTGCGAGTTTAAGTGCATCGGTCTCGTTGTCGATTGCGCCATCTGAGCCGGGGACAATCTGGACGTGGGCCTTCTGTGCCAGCCGGCGGGCCTCGATTTTGTCGCCTAACAGTTTCATCGCCTCAGGCGGCGGGCCGATGAAAGTAATACCGCAGTCGCGGCATATTTCGGCAAAGTTGACGTTTTCAGCCAGGAAGCCGTAGCCCGGATGAATCGCATCGACATCGGCGACTTCGGCGGCGCTGATGATGACGGGGATATTCAGATAGCTTTCGGATGCCGGCGGCGGGCCTATGCAGATTGCCTCATCGGCAAAATCAAGATAAGCCGCGCCCCTGTCGGCTTCAGAATAAACACAGACGGCCTCAATGCCCAGTTCGTGACAGGCACGAATGATGCGAAGGGCAATTTCACCGCGATTGGCTATAAGGACCCGTGAAAACATATCGCAAATAATCAATTATCAATAATCAATCGGACTTGACCCTAAAGAGCACCTGGCCGTACTCGACCGCCTGGCCGCTGGCAACGAGAATGGCGACGATAGCGCCGGTTGTCTCGGCTTTAATCTCGTTCATAACCTTCATTGCCTCGATTATGCAGACCACCGTCTGCGGCTCGACGCGAGAGCCGACCTCGACAAAGGGGTCGGAATCCGGGCTGGCCTGGGCATAGAACGTGCCGACTAAGGGCGACTTTATATCAATGAGGTTCTGCGCCGGCTGCGGTGCGGCTTTCTGTTCGACTGCGGGCAGGGAAGCTGCTACTGCGGTAACAGGGGCTATAACTGGAACGGCTATGGGAGAAACGGACGGCTCCGCCTGGGCGCGCTTCAAAAATATCTTGTCGTCTCCGTGGCTTATCTCAACCTCGGCGAGGTTGTTATCCTTCATCAATTGCAGGATTTCTTTGATTCTGTCAAGGTCATTATCTTTCTGCGACATCGCCGCTTCCTTTCAAAGCAACCACCCCCCTGCCCCGTCGCCGCTTCTCGGCCGGCAGACCGCGGGTAATAAGTATATGGGGGTGGCGGCAATTTGTAAAGATTTTTCATAATGCAGAACGGGCGATTTATTATTTACGACTTATGAATTATGATTTGCTCAATGCATAGCTTGAAACAAAGGAGCAGAAATGAAACAGGGCAAGTTGACAGACCGGCTGGCAAGAGGCGTGGTATTAGGCGATGGAGCAATGGGAACGATGCTCTATCAGTACGGGATATTTGTGAATACCTGCTTCGATGAGCTGAACCTGACAAACCCGAAATTAGTCAGGAAAGTTCACGATGGATACGTGGCCGCCGGCGCAGATTTCATCGAAACAAATACCTTCGGCGCAAACGAGTTCAAATTAGCGAAGTTCGGACTATCCGAGCAGCTTGAGAAAATAAACGCCTCTGCCGT
>CAYGVZ010000185.1:0-6171 GCA_964353475.1 uncultured Pirellulales bacterium
CCAGCCCGAAGAAAAATGTCTCTTCCTCTGTTATCGGGAATTTCCGCAGGCCGTAACGAATCGCTTCCATTTCCTGGTCCGAGAAAGGCCTGGGGTCGATTATCTCAAGCTGCACCATACCTCTCGAAACAGTCACATATTCTTCGAGAAGCGACTTTATAAACTCATAGTAACTGTTGAAGAACTTAATCTGGTCGGGCGCCTTCATTGCCGCCGTCCTGGCGTAGTAGAGCTTGAGCCGAACCGGCCCGTTGAGCTTGCCGAGAATCGCCTTTGTCCCCTGTGAAAGGGTATAGAGCTTTTGCTCGGTTACATCCGCCTTCCAGCCCCTGCCTACACCCTGCAGAATGGCGATTGCGCCGAAAGTGACAATTAGAATAAAAATTACGCCTAAAGCAGCTCGAACAGTCCTGCTCATCAGCTCGCCTTCCTTTCTTCAAGAATCACCCCGCAGGCCGCCACCCAGCCCACAATCAGCAGCACAAAATACGAGGCATCCGTAAACTGCAGCACGCCTTTTTGCATCGACTCGAAATGCGACTCCAAGCTCATCGCCTCGATTGCGTTGACGAGGCCGGCCGGCAGGAACGTTGACAGGTAATCCATCGTGCTGGGCATACCGGCAAAAACGATGATTGCACAGGCGACAACCGAGAGGACAAAACTTATCACCTGGTTTCTGCTGGCGGCCGAGAAGAAGCAGCCAACCGCCAGGAATGCGCCGGCCATAAGAAAAGTACCCAGATACCCCAGAACCATCGGCCCGATGTCCGGCTTGCCCAGGTAACAAACTGTAATGACCATCGGGAACGTAAGTGAAAGGGCGATTGCCAGAAATACCCACGCCGCAAAGAACTTCCCCAACACTGCCTGCGTCACGGTAATGGGCAGTGTCAACAACAGCTCTATTGACCCGCTCTTTCGCTCCTCCGCCCACAGCCGCATTGCCGTCGCCGGCACCATAAACGCAAACAGCAGCGGCATATTTATGAAAAACGCCGTCATATCCGCCTGGCGTATCTCGAAGAACCCGCGCCTGAAAGTCAGGTACGCCGAGAAAAACAAAAACACGACCAGAAACACGTATGCAATCGGCGTGGCGAAATATGATTTCAGCTCTCTCTTAAAGACCGCCTTAAAACCGTTCATTTTTAACTCCTGCGTGACACGTTTGGGAAAGACCATCAGGCCACTTTGGTTCTTGTGATTTTACGGAAAACCTCGTCAAGCGAGCAGGCATATTTCTGCTGCAGCTTCTCAGGGGTCGAATCCACAAGGATTTTGCCTTTAGCGATGATTATTGTCCGCGTGCAGACGGCTTCGACCTCCTCGAGAATATGCGTTGAGACAATGATACACTTGTCTTTGGCCATTTTGCTGATGAGCAGGCGAACCTCGCGCTTCTGGTTGGGGTCAAGGCCGTCAGTCGGCTCATCGAGTATGAGCACCTGCGGGTCGTGAATGAGCGCCTGGGCCAGTCCCACTCGCCGCCGATAGCCCTTCGACAGCGTCTCGATGCTCTGGTGATACACCGATTCGATGGAGCACATAGGGACGACCCGGTCAAGTGCTTTTGCGCGGTCGCTGCGGAAGATTTGGCGGGCGTCGCAGATGAAGTTTAGCAGCGAGCCGACCGTCATTTCATTGTATGCGGGGACGTTCTCCGCCAGATACCCGATTGAGCGTCTTACCTCGAGGGGATTTTTCAATATGTCGTAGCCGCAGACGGTGGCAGTACCGCTATCGGGCTTGAGAAAGCACGCTAACATCCGCATAACGGTGCTCTTGCCCGCCCCGTTTGGTCCGAGAAAACCAAGCACCTCGCCCTTGTTAACCTCGAATGATACCCCATCGACTGCCACGATAGGCCCGAAACTCCGGCGAAGCTCCTTTATCGCTATCATTCCTGTCTCCTGTCAAAACGGCTGCAAATTATCGCGCCTTTACGCCGCAGGACCGATCTTTGTTCGCCTGCACCGACTGCTTCCCAACTGGTATGTGGCGGGATTATAACCGGATTGACGCCCCGGTCAAGAGGGCTGGATTTGCGATTTTCAATTTATGATTTGCGATTGTCGGGGGCGTGCGGGTGCTCGTGCTTGAAACCGGATATGGCTGGCATCCTACCAGAAACGTCACCCGGCGTACCCGTGGCCGGAGCCGCCTCGGTAAGCTCGGTGCGGGCGGATTTTAGCGTGCTTAACAAAAATCGCTATCAGGTTTTTTGGCCAATGCCTTAAGTGTTCTGATGTCTCCACTTATCAGAGCTTCTTTCTTGGCTCGAGACCAGTTCTTTATCTGTCGCTCACGGAGCATTGCTTCTTCTTCGCTTTGATATAGCTCCCTGTAAACCAACTTCGCTGGTAGTCTACGAGCAGTCCATTTGGATGCTCGCGAGGAATTGTGTCTTTGAATGCGAAGCGAGAGAGCATTTGTATGACCAGTGTAATAGCTGCCATCTGCACATTTCAGAATATAAAGATACCACATAATGGTACTCTATCTGGTCAAGCAGCCCCCTTGACCTTTCGACAGATAATACCACGATTGCCCCTCGACAAGCTCGGGGCACTCGATGCTGCTTAGTCGTGCCAACCCACAGATGGCCTGCCACGAGTAAGGCCCTCAAAACCAAGTAATTGGTTTTGAGGGCCGCATCGAGTGGAGGCGGGGGGATTCGAACCCCCGTCCCGAGATGATTCGAGACGAGCATCTACATATTTAGTCGTTTTATTTTTTTGTTCGCCTTGCAAAAGACCAAACGACAGGTCTGATGGTCGGCTATTTCGGGATTAGTTGTCGCCTTGCCGGCCCGAAAAACCGGTTCAGCCAGCCCGCATTCTTACGCCGCTGCCGACCCTGCAGGCAAAATCGGACAGGGCGGGTCGCTTAGTTAAGCGGCCAAACGCAACTGGTAGTTGCCAATTACTTTTTTTGCCGGATTGTTCACCAGGCCAACCGGCGTCCTGGATATGCAGCTCGACTCCCCTGCATCCGGTCGATGCCTTTCGCCCCCATATTCGCTTTTCAAACAGCACTTCGCCAGCCGATATTATACCATTGGCCGCGCCGTCTTACAAACAGAGGCCAAAAAAAGACGCAAAAACCGCTGAACTTGATGTTGACAGCACGCAGCCGGGGTGTTAGAATGGACAATTGCCGGCCAGCGAACCACACCCTAACGTGCCACACCCGGATAGTATCGCTCAGCACAGGATATTAGGCAGTGAGGTCTGTTATGGGCACACGCAAGGCGTTCACGCTAATCGAGTTGCTTGTCGTCATCGCCGTTATCGCGCTTCTTATGGCCATCCTTATGCCGGCGCTCGCCCTGGCACGCAAGCAGGCAAAGACGGTTGTCTGCATGTCAAACCTTCACCAGTGGAGCCTGGCATTCGCAAGCTGGGTTGAAGGCGGCGGGATAGTTACGCCTGACCGGACTTACGGGGTGAGTCCAGAGGTTGAGCCGGGTTACTTTATGCCCGGCTGGATAGGCCACGGCTGGACAACGAAAATCGACTGGACCTGGTTTGGGGCTCTGAAGTCCGTATTGAGAGCCGGAGGCGCCGAGCCGAACAGTGTCCGCGTTTGTCCCGAGGCCAGCAAGCCCGCGCCCCCGTATGGTCAGGGACAGTGGCCGGCTAATGCAGCGTGGTATATCCAGGACGGCAGATTCGGTCCGCCGGACGAAACAAACTGGGGCTACGCCGTGGGCGAGTACGGCAGCTACGGCAACAACAGGTACATCTACAACTCACCGAGGACTCAAGGAACAACGCCCTTAGAGCTGTATCATAACCCGGACCCCGTAGGATGTAACTGGAGGACAGTGGATGTCGCAGGCAGGTCAAACATACCCGTCATTGCCGACGCCACCTGGGTGGGAGGCAACCCCTGGGAAGAAGACACCCCGTTCGGGAGCGGCGGGGGCGATATGGGTTTGTTCCTCGTTAACCGCCACAGGGGCAGCATAAATATCCTCTTTATGGACTGGTCCGTAAGACGCACCCCCCTCAAGTGTCTCTGGTCCCTTAAATGGCACAGGAAATGGACATCCTGCAGTATATGGACCAACTGCGGCGAGGTCGAACGCAACGACTGGCCCGAATGGATGAGGGACCTCATTTCCTGCGAGGAGTAAACCACAGCCGCGATATTCCGGAAGCAAAAGGCCGGCCAATCAGGCCGGCCTTTTCTATTTGAGCCCTCACGAACCCGGTGTAGGGCTGGCGGCAGACCAGTTATTGGGGTCGTTGCCATAGAGGGAGGCATTTATTCGGGTAAGCGACTTGCCCTGGCCGTCGGCTGCAGTCGGCCAGGGGTCGATGCCGGAGGGGAAATCACCGCCGTGCGAACCGTCGCTGTATGAGATGGATTCGATGGTGATATAGTGTCGTATGCCGAGCTCATCTATGTCGCCCGGCATAGCCAGTTCAACTTTCTCGCCGCCGTTGGACAGTTGTCCGTCATAAGGCCCGTAAATGATGCCCGAAGGAACGGATGGATAGCGTGATGAGAAGGCGGCTGGATTCTTGACGATGACGATGAGACCGCCCGCAGGTATCGTTACCGCGGGGTTATCAGGAAATACGTAATCGATTCCGTCAACAAATGCCCACGGTTCGTTCTCGTTTGAGTCGTAAAGAATAACGGGTGAGCCGCTTATGTTCTTTAGCTCGATGTACTCGTAGTAATCATTGTCGTATGAGCCGCCGGCGACTGGGCTGGGGTGGTACATAATCTCGTTTATGACGACCGGGCCGACTTTGGGGTAACTGTTGGCGGCGCCCGGGGTGGGGGCAGCCAGTGCGACGAAGTTATACGTGCCGGTGCTCTTTCGATAGCGTCCCAAAGAAACGCCGACCTGCGATGCGCCGAAGTCCTCCTTATCGCGGTAGCCGGTGAGCTGTCCCGACAGGCCGCTGGAGAAATATACGGTCTCGCCGTTCTCGCTTAATGCAAAACCCGTGTGTTTGCCGGGGTCGGCTGCAGCAGGGCCGAAGTTTGCATCTTCCGTCACCACGAGATAGCCGTAAGCACCGATGACGGCGCCGGGTGCGAACTGGTATTTGACAAGGTTGGAATCGCTGTCGCTAAGATACCAGCCGCCGATATTGATGTTGCCTGCCGTGGTATTAGCAAGTTCAATCCAGTCGCCGCCCGGCGAGTCGTTATGTGCGAGCAGCTCGTTTATAACGATTGCGCCGGGGTTGGGGAGGATGCCGGAATCGTCCCAGCCGGGCGAGCCATAGACATAGGCGCTTGCCCGCCAGCCGTCCTTGTCGTCCCAGGAATTCATATCAGGATTATTTGCGTCGATGATTGTCAGAGAGAAACCCTCGCCGTCGGTACATTCGCGCCAGCCGTCCTGGTACTCAAAATCGTGGATGACCGCCCCGGCCGCATCCTTGAGGACGATTCGTTCGCCTGCGTTTTCGAGTGAGCCGGAATACTCGCCTGCAATGTTGACCCCTGTGCCGTAGATATGCTCAAAGGCGCTGCGCTTCTTGACAACGACGGTCCGCTGGTGCGGCGCAAGGTTGAGCGAAGGGAACGTGAAGTCGATACCGTTGGTAAAGGCCGCCCATCGCAGATTTATCGTATTGGGGCCGATGTTTGTCAGTCCAATGAACTCGGCGTTGGGGTCGTTCGGGTCGTTTGTATCGAGCGGATGATACATAATCTCGGTGATGCGCAGCGACTGTGCGACAGAACCGACTGCGAATGTGGCATCGTTGAGGGCGGACCAGTTGGAACCGTCTTTGATGCGGGCCTTGAATCGCGTGGTCTGCGTCAACCCGGCCAAGTCCCCGTGCAGTTCGACTGAGATTAGAAAATCGGAGCTGGTCTTTGGATAGTTGAGGGCGTGGATGGCAAGTATGTTTGTTCCGGCGTGAAGGGCGCTGATGTAAGCGGTAACATTGAAGTTCTCAAACACAATTGCGGCGGCGTCATCGTGCAGACCCGTTGCCTCGGAGTTCCAGGCGGGACTTCCGGGCGCGTTCATTGTCGCCGCCTGGGTGCCGTTTATATATGCGATGAAGCCATCATCGTATCGCACTTTCAAAGTCAGTGACACCAACTGGGCGAGTGTGGCTGCATCGAGGGTGAAGGGTATGCGGACGCAGCAGGTGCCGTTGTTACCGTCCATAACGGTGTTGACGTCGTAGG
>CAYGVZ010000186.1:0-6169 GCA_964353475.1 uncultured Pirellulales bacterium
CTCCGGGATGCAGGGCGACCACTGGAAGTATCGCGCCGAAGCCGCTGTGCAGACCGGCAGTAAGGCAGGCGACACACCGAGAGGGGGCAGCCCGGTGGTGGTCACGGACCTCGGACCCAGGCATGACGTGTTGGCGTTTGGTACCCTGAACACCCTGGAGTATCAGTTCAAAGACCCGCACGACAACGCCACCCACATCACGTATGAGTACGATTCGGGTGACGACCCCGATACCTCCAAGAGCGAGCGGTTTGACCTGCTGTGGGGCCGATGGCCGAGGTGGAGCGAGCTGCTCATCTACACGTGGGCAAACGAGACACGAGCGGCCGATACGACCAACCTGCACCGGCTCAATCTGGGACACCGATTGAATCTTAACAAGAAGTGGAACCTGACGGTGGACTACCACGCCCTGTGGGCCGCCGAGAATTCCGGCGCCATGATTCCCTCGAAGATCAAGGTGGACAACTCCGATCGGTTCCGTGGTCATCTGCTGACGAGCTGGCTGCGGTACAAATTCAGCGACCAGCTCTACGGCCACTTCTTGGCCGAGTACTTCATCAATGGGAATGACTACTACACGGCGCTCAGCGATGAGAACGCATACTTCCTCCGTTTCAACGTCGAGTACATCTTCTAAATGTAGCCGCGTGATAAGCACAAAAAGCCCGGTTTACAGCCGGGCTTTTTTTATTGAATCCATACGTGCAATCCGTACAATAGAGTACCCTATGAGTAAGAATGCAGCAGCCAAGAAGGCGCTTCTTTCAGGCAATGAAGCCCTTGCCTATGGTGCATACGAGGCCGGACTGAAGGTCGCCTGTGCCTATCCGGGAACGCCGTCAACTGAAATACTTGAGACCTTGGCTACCTTCGCGGAGCTTGACGTTCAGTGGTCGGTGAATGAAAAGGTGGCCTACGAAGTCGCACTTGGCGCAGCCATCAGCGGCGTGCGAAGTTTGTTCGCCTGCAAGCACGTGGGCCTGAACGTCGCAATGGACCCGCTGATGACCAGTGTCTATACCGGCGTCAACGCCGGCTTTGTGGCCGTCGTCTGCGACGACCCCGGTATGCACTCGTCGCAGAACGAGCAGGACACACGCTGGGTCTCCATCTTCGGCAAACTCCCTATGCTCGAACCATCAAGCCCCGCCGAGGCGAAGGAATTTGTCAGGCAGGCCTTTGAGATAAGCGAGAAATTCGACACGCCCGTCCTCGTGCGGATGACCACGCGTGTGTCACATACCAAGGAGGATGTAACGCTTGGGGACAGGGTCGTGCCGGAACAGCGCCCGTTCGAAAGGGACATAGCGAAGTATGTGATGGTTCCCGGCAATGCATACGGCAGACACATACTCGTCGAGCAACGACTCGGGAAACTCAAAGCCCTTTCGGAAAAAACAAAGCTCAATCGCATAGAGCCGGGCAGCCCCAAGCTCGGTTTCATCACTTCGAGCGTAACCTACCAGTACCTCAGGGAAATCTATCCGGATGCTTCTTACCTGAAACTTGGAATGACGTATCCCTTTTGCGACGACAAGATACGCGCCTTTGCCAGAACCATAAAGAAGCTCTACGTTGTCGAGGAGCTTGACCCGTTCCTTGAAGAACACGTCAAGACGCTCGGAATAAAATTCGCTGCAAAGCACCCCTCCTTCAGAATCGGAGAATTAAGTCCGGAATTGATGGAGCCAATAATCAATGGGAAGGTCAAGCAGGAGGTACAAAGCACAAAGCGAAAGCCGCGGCTTTGCCCGGAGTGTCCCCACTGGGCGACTTTTGCGACGCTCAAGAAGCTCGACTTCTTTGTAGCAGGCGATATCGGCTGTTACACGCTCGCCTGCCTGCCTCCTACTTCTGCGCTTCACTCCTGTCTGTGTATGGGGGCAGGCGTAACCTTCAATGAGGGCTGGCGAAAAGGTGCGCCGGATAAGAGAATCGTCGGCGTTGTGGGTGATTCCACATTCGTGCATTCCGGTATAACAGGGCTTATCAACGCCGCCTATAACAAGGCCAAAGGCGTCATATTCATCCTCGACAATTCAACAACCGCAATGACGGGCGGTCAGCAGCACCCGGCCACGGGATTAACCATACGAAACGAGCCGACAAAGAAGCTCATCCTCGAAGACCTGTGCAGGGCTTGCGGAGCGGACAATGTCGATGTCATCGACCCCAAAAACAGGGCCGAGTTTGATGCGCTTGTAGAGAAACGTGCCAGCGAAGACGCGCTGTCGGTGATAATTTCAAGACATCCCTGTAAACTGCTCAAACAGTAGCGCCGCGGAAAACCAATGAAAGACA
The DNA here is from genome assembly GCA_964353475.1 of uncultured Pirellulales bacterium. Lineage (GTDB taxonomy): Bacteria > Planctomycetota > Phycisphaerae > Sedimentisphaerales > Anaerobacaceae > CAYGVZ01. The sequence continues at coordinate 2,305 of CAYGVZ010000186.1, forward strand.
AGACATACAACATCACTTTTGGCGGAACAGGAGGGCAGGGGATTCTCAAGGCCGCCGAAATCTGCGGCTGGGCCGCTATGTTCGCCGGCTACCATGTCAAGAAATCAGAGGTTCACGGAATGGCACAGCGGGGCGGCTCTGTTGAATCGCACGTGCGGTTCGGCAAAAAGGTCTTTTCCCCGGTGGTGCAGAGAGGCGGCGCGGACCTGCTGGTATGTTTCCACCCGGAAGAGCAGGAACGGCTCAAGACCTTTCTCAAAACCGGCGGCGTTGACCTTAGTGAATATCTTGAGAAAGCCAAGGCCGCGATTGAGAACCCGCGTCAGCTCAATACTTTCCTGGTCGGCGTGCTGTCCTCGCGCCTACCCATAAAGGTGGACTGCTGGCTTGAGGCGATAGAAACCGTATTCAAAAAGAAATACGTTGAAGAGAACAAGGCGATATTTCTTAAAGGAAGGGAAATGGGTCGGTCATGATTTGGAAAAAAGACATAGAGTGTATGCAGCCGCAGGAACTCAAAAAGCTGCAGTCGGAGTACCTCAAAAAGCTCATACCTTATATATATAGAAACTGTCCCGTTTACAAAAAGAAGCTCGACGCAGCAGGTGTAAAACCAGACGGCATTGAAAGCATTGACGACATCAAGCGTCTGCCTTTCACCACCAAGATAGATATGAGGGACAATTACCCTTACGGGCTTTTCTCCGCCAAGGATAAAGATGTAGTCGAAATACATATCTCAAGCGGCACCACCGGCAACCCAACGCTGGTCGGCTATACCAGAGACGACGTTGCACTCTGGTCGGACGTAATGGCAAGAACTATATGCTGCGCAGGCGCCGAACCCGGCGACACGATACAAATCGCTTACGGCTACGGCCTTTTTACCGGCGGCCTCGGCTTTCATTATGGCGCCCTCGAAATGGGCCTGAAGATAATACCAACGTCGTCTGGACAAACCGCCCGCCAGCTCAAGATAATGCAGGACTTCAAGCCGAAGGTGCTCGCCTGCACCCCCAGCTACGTGCTCTATATGGCTGAAGAGGCAAAAGCAATGGGCATCGACCCGGCCAAAGGCAACTGGAAAATAGGCATCTTCGGCGCAGAACCCTGGAGCGAATCGATGAGGAAGGAAATTGAGCAAATCTGGAATATGGCCGCCACCGACGTTTACGGGCTTTCCGAAATCATCGGGCCTGGCGTCGCGCAGGAGTGCACTTACAAGGACGGCCTGCACATATTCAGCGATGTCTTTTACCCCGAGATAATCGACCCCGACACAGACCAGGAAGTCGAGCAGGGCCAGTCAGGCGAACTCGTCATCACAACGCTCACAAAGCAGGCCATCCCGCTGATAAGGTACCGAACACGCGATATCGTCAGCATACGCTACGACAAATGCCGCTGCGGCAGAACAAGCCCGAGAATCAGCAAGATAAGGGGAAGAACGGATGATATGATTATTGTCCGCGGTATAAACGTCTTCCCATCTCAGATTGAGCACGTCCTGCTCGGAATCAAGGGTACTCAGCCGCATTACCAGATTATCGTTGACCGCAAAGCACATCAGCTCGATGAGGTCGAGGTTCTGGTCGAGGTCGAGGAAAAGATTTTCTCCGATGAGGTCAAGAAGCTGACTGAATTGTCGCAGAAAATCAAAAAGGAAATTGAATCGGTCCTGTCCATCGGCGTCAAGATTACTCTTGTTGAGCCGAAAACTATCCAGAGAAGCGAGGGCAAGGCCAAAAGAATCATTGACAAGAGAACAATCTAAAGGGTGCGAAAATGAAGATTACGCAAATATCGGTGTTTCTCGAAAACAGAAAAGGCCGTCTTTACGACGTCTGCTCGCTGCTCGGCAAGAACAGTATTAACATTCGTGCCTTGACCATTGCCGAGACCGAGAGCTTCGGCGTCCTGAGAATCGTGGTGGACAAATCGGACCTGGCAATCGAGGTTCTCAGGAAGAACAACTTTGTGGCAAACCTCACGGACGTGGTGGCCATTGAGGTTGGCGACAAGCCCGGCGGACTGGCAGAAGTTCTGAAGGTATTCGCCGACAACGACGTAAACGTCGAGTATATGTACGGCTTCGTCGAGAAGTTCAGCGACAAGGCGCTGCTGGTATTCAGATTTGAAGACGTGGATAAAGCCCAGAAAATACTTGCACAAAGAGGCATAAAGGTTGTCACCCGCAAGGAAATCGAGGGCCTCTAATTTTCTATTTATTGTTTTCTATTTTCTATTTAACCGTAAGCAGCTCGGCGACCGGCGCAAGCGGATTTTTACAAATAGAAAATAACAGGTGCGCGGGAGCCAAGGATGAATGTTCCTTTCTGGAACAGGGACATTGAAACAGCCGATAGATCCCGGCTGAAAAAAATACAATTAGAACGCCTCCGGGAAACAATTCGCTGGGCGCTCAAGACGGCCTTTTATCAAAAGCAGCTTTGCGGGGCGAAAATATCATCGCCGGACGACATTCGCTCTCTGGCGGACCTGGCGAAAATACCGTTCACAACGAAAGACGACCTCAGGATGAACTTTCCACGGGGGCTGCTTGCCGTCCCTATGAAAGAGGTGGTCCGGATTCATTCTTCGAGCGGCACAACAGGAATCCCCACAGTCATCTACTTTGCAAAAGATGACATCGAGAACTGGGCCGACCTGATGGCAAGGTGCATATTCGCGACAGGCGCAGCCAGCGAGGACATCTTCCAGAATATGATGACTTACGGTATGTTCACCGGCGGACTCGGACTGCACTATGGGGCCGAGCGGGTGGGAATGACCGTAATACCCATCGGCGGCGGAAACACCAAACGACAAATAAGAACGATGAAGGACTTTTGCACAACCGTTCTGCACGTAACACCCAGCTACCTCCTTCACGTTCATTCAAAACTCGACGAAGCCGATGTCAAACGCGAAGAGCTTGTTCTCAAGAAAGCGTTTACCGGCGCAGAACCACACTCCGAGGATTTCCGCAGAAAGATTGAGCAGGTCTGGCATATCGACGCCTATAACTCTTACGGCCTCAGCGAGCTTAACGGCCCCGGCGTCGCCTTCGAATGCGTCTATAAGAAGGATATGCACCTGTGGGAGGACGCCTATATCGTCGAAATCATCGACCCCGAGACCGGCGAGCCGCTCAAAGATGGCCAGCCGGGCGAAGTTGTATTGACCAACCTGATTCGTCGCGCCACTCCGATGCTGCGATACCGTACGCGAGACCTGGCGTTCCTGCATCCCGACCCCTGCCCCTGCGGCAGGACGCATCGCCGGCTGTCGCGGATAATGGGACGAACCGATGATATGCTCATAATCAACGGCATTAATCTCTTCCCGTCGCAGATTGAAGAAGTCGTGATGAGAATCCCCGAGGTGGCGACCAACTACGTAATCCAGGTTGAAAAGAAAGGCGCACTTGACCATTTGACCATCAAGGTGGAAATCTACCCAAAGCTGTTCTTAGGCGACCCGGCACAGCTCGAAACCCTCAAGGGCCGTATCACCGAAGAGCTGCGCTCTGCGATAATCCTGCATCCATCCGTTGAGCTACACGAGCCGAATACGCTTCCCATATCGGAAGGCAAGGCCAAGCGCGTCATCGACCTGCGGCCGAAAGAATAGGAGATTGTTGTCACAGAAAATATTTACCGCTGAGCACGCTGAGACCGCCGAGAAAAAAATGAAAAATAATCTCTGCGTCCTCCGCGGTCTCTGCGGTGAGAAAGTCAGGAGTATAAAATGGCGAAGCAACTGACCATATTCGTTGAGAACAGGCCCGGCCGACTTAGCGCCGTAGCCAAAAGTTTGCGCCAAAGCAATATCGACATAAGGGCCTTTACCGTCCAGGACAGGG
>CAYGVZ010000187.1:0-6156 GCA_964353475.1 uncultured Pirellulales bacterium
GCTGATGCTGATTGTGCCCGCCTCGGCGGCGATTGTCTGGCTCTATACCGAGTTCAGCGACCTTGCTGCCGACCACGCGCGCCTGCGCTTAGCCAGCAGCAATATCACCGAGCAGGTCAATCTGGCAAAGGCAGGCGCCGAAGACCTCGCCAAGCAACTCGCCCTGTCGCAGAACCAGGCCTCGCGGCTGGCAGTGGAAAATGCCGGTCTTAGGGCAGAAAACAGCACGCTGGTTGTAAAAGCGGAGGCGTTTGCCAAAGCCGCACAGAACACCCGGACCCAGCGTACCATCGCCGGCGAGCCGGCGTTCCAGCAGGCAAAACCGATACCGTTTGATGAGAATCGACTCCAGGCCATTAAAGGGGGCAGGTACCCCGCCGATATGACCAAGGGCGAATTGCTTGCCGCACTCGGCCAGCCGGACAGAATCTTCAAATCGGCCGCATACGAACAATTGCTTTATTTTGACCGCACGCCCGGTCGATTCTGGTTTTCGAACGGGCCGTTTCTGCAGATAACACGGTAATCACTGCCCCGGCTACAGATTATATTCCTTGATTTTGCGGTAGAGTGTGCGCTCGCCGATGCCTAAGATTTTGGCGGTTTTCTCGCGGTTGTTCCCTGTTCTGGCCAAGGTCTCGATGATGGCCTGCTTCTCAAGGTTTATGAGCGACTCTGCCGTCGCTTCGCCGGCTGCGGTCAGTCGTCTTACCTGGTGGATTTCGGCGGGGATATCCTGGACGTCCAGGACGTTTTTATCACACATTACCACCATCGTGCGGACTGTATTGCGAAGCTGGCGGATGTTGCCGGGCCAGTCGCAGGCGACCAGGATGTTCATCGCCGCCTCGCTCAACCCCCTGACTTGAGAGCCGGTTTCCGCCCCCGCCTCCTTCAGGAAGTATTCGACGAAAAGCGGGATGTCCTCTCGCCTGTCGCGAAGCGGAGGAACCGATACGCTTATGCCCTTTATCCTGAAAAACAAATCCTGCCTGAACTTTTTCTCGTCAACGAGCTTCGCCAGGTCGTGATTGGTTGCGGCGATGATTCGCACATCAACAATGGTGGGCTTTGTGGAACCTACCGGTGTGACCACGCCGTCCTCGATGACGCGCAGCAGTTTTGCCTGCATATTGAGCGGCATATCGCCGATTTCGTCTAAAAACAGCGTGCCTTTATCCGCTATCTCAAAAAGTCCCTTTCGGTCGGATGTTGCGCCGGTAAACGCTCCTTTGACGTGGCCGAACAGTTCGCTTTCGAGCAGCGTCTCCGTAAATCCCGCGCAGTTTATCGGCCTGAAGAGCTTGTCCCATCTTTTCGAATTGTCGTGCACGGCCCGGGCCAGCAGCTCCTTGCCCGCGCCCGATTCACCTTCAATCAGCACCGAGATATTCGTGGGCGCGACCCGCTGGAGGACATCAAACATGTTCTCCATCGCCCGGTTTTTTCCGCGGACGCCTGTGAATCTGAATTCTTCCTGGTCGGCGTGAGCGGTCGCGGATGCTGCGCGGATGCTGCGAGATATCTTGCGGCCCGCCTGCTCCACAAGGGCGCGGAGCTGGTCGATGTTTATGGGCTTGACCAGGTAATCATAGGCGCCGCGTCTTATCGCATCCTTGCAGGTGTCGATTGTTGCGTATGCGGTAATGAGGATGACTTCAGTCGATTCGTTTTGTCTCTTCGCCTCATCAAGAATCACCAGGCCATCGATATCACCGCCAAGCTTCAGGTCGGTAATGACGATATCCACCTTCCGGCTGCGCAGTATCTCGAGCGCGTCCCGGCCGTTATAGACGGTAACCGCCCTGGCGCAGCACTTCCTCAACGCCTCGGTTATCCCGTCGGCGTGCTCTCGCTCATCGTCAACAACCAGTATCAGCAGATTATCACTCATCGGTCATTCGCCCGGTCGTGCTCTTGCGCAAGCGGCAGCCAGATTGTAAACAGCGTTCCTTTGCCTGGCTCGCTGGCGACCGTTATCCTGCCTTTTTGCGCCTCAATAATGTTTTTGGCCGTCGGCAGCCCCAGGCCCGTACCGTCCGGCTTGGACGAATAAAACGCATCCCATACGTGGGAAAGTTTGTCGCCGGGTATTCCGCTGCCAGTGTCGCTTATAAGAACCAAAGCACTGGCGTCGTCCCGCTGTGTCCTCACCATCAGCTCTCCGCCCTTAGCAGTCGCCTGCTGCGCGTTGATAAACAGATTCAATATCGCCTGTTTGACCATAGCCGGATCCAGCAGGCAATTCAGCGGCTCGCCGTGAAGCTGCTGACGCATCGTAAGGCCGTGGCTGTACGCCTGCGGCGAATAAAAATCGACCATATCGCCGACAATCGAATTCAGGTCCGTTTCCTGGAGCTGCGGCTCCGTCCGGTCCGCAAAACGCAGAAACCCGTCAAGAATCTGCTCAAGACGGTCGGTTTCTTTCTGGACAATCGCCACTTTTCGCTGCGCACGCGCCAGGCATTGTTTCTGCGCCTCGACCCCCGCGTCAGCGCGATGCCCAAATTCATTGAGGTCTTCGTCAATAAGCCGCAGGTTCACCTTGACGGTTGACAGGGGGTTTTTAATTTCGTGAGCAAGCTGACCTAACAGCAGGCCTAATTCCTCCACCTCGCTCGCCTTTGTGTTACGGCTGGTTGCTTCACTTGCCTGGCCCATTTTACCGAGCGCCCCATTACCGATAAACCTTCTTTCAGGAAGGCCGCCGAAACCATCTCCCAGCCGGCTGCTGCAATCCCCGACGATTACCTTCTATTAGGCGGCCTGGGCGGCGGCTGCCCCTGCGGCTTTGTGATTACACCCATCTCAATGAGCGCCGCCTTGCGAGACAGCCGGAACTTGCCCTGGTCATCGGTTGCCAGCAGTTTCACGGGTATCTCGTCGCCTATCTTGACCACGTCATCGACTCTCTTGACATACCCATCGCCAATTTCACTTATGTGACACAGCCCTTCAACCCCAGGCAAAAACTCGACAAACGCGCCGAACTCTTTCACCGACACAACCTTCGCCTTGGGATAAATCCGACCCACCGTCGGCGGCTGGACCATTGACTCGATAATCTCCTTCGCCGCCAGGTGGCCTGTTCCGCCAAGACAGCTTATATACACGGTCCCGTCTTCTTCTATTTCGATAGTCGTTTCGGTCTGCTCCTGGAGCGCCTTGATTGTCTTTCCGCCCGGGCCGATTATTTTGCCGATGTACTCAGGGTCAATCTTCACGGTCACAAGCTTCGGCGCGTATACGCTGATTTCCGGCCTGGGCTTGTCGATAACCTTGTTCATCGTATCCAGTATCTGCAGCCGTGCATCCTTTGCCCGCTTGAGCGCCTCGACCATAATGTCGTGCCGCAGGCCCTCGGCCTTGATATCAAGCTGTATTCCCGTGATGCCGTCAACGGTCCCCGCCACCTTGAAATCCATCTCCCCGTAGTGGTCTTCATCCCCGATAATATCAGTGAGCAGCTCATATCGACCGTTCTCTCCGCTCACCAGCCCAATGGATATCCCTGCGACCGCCTTCTTGATCGGCACGCCCGCGTCCATCAGTGCAAGCGAGCCGCCGCATACCGACGCCATCGAGCTTGACCCGTTGGACTCCGTAATATCCGAGATAACTCTTATTGTGTATGCAAACTGCTCTTCGGGCGGCCTGACCTGTTCGAGCGCACGCTCTGCCAGAGCGCCGTGTCCAATCTCGCGCCTGCCCGGTCCACGCGCCGGCCGCACCTCTCCAACCGAAAACGGCGGGAAATTATAGTGCAGCGTGAAGCTCTGGCTGTACTCATCAAGCAGCCCGTCTATAATCTGCGCATCACGAATTGTCCCGAGCGTCACGCTCACCAGCGACTGCGTCTCGCCCCGTGTGAACAACGCCGAACCGTGTACCCGCGGCAACAGTCCCACCTCGCACGTAATGGGCCGAACGTCCCTGAAACCCCTGCCGTCAAGACGCTTGCCTTGCAGCACCAGCGCCCGGACAACCTCGCCCTCTATCCTTTCCAGCACCCGCTTCATCATTTGCTTGTCATAGCGAGGAACGTTTTCCCCTTCGGCAAGCTTGTCCGACGGCGACTTGGCCTCGCCCTGCGGAACGATATTTTTCTCTCCGCAGTATTTGGCTGTAACCTGCTCGAATAAGCCCTGCACGGCCTCGTGCCGTTCTTTTTTCACACGGAGCTGTTTAAGCTCCGCAAGCTTGTCCGATATCTCCGCGCGAACCTGCTGATAAAGCTGCTCGTCAGAAACTGCAACCGGCGGCACTTCCTTTTGAACACCGACCTTGGCGCAAAGCTCCTCAATCATGCCGCACACGTCCTTTATTGTCTCGTGCGCTTTCTGCACCGCATCGGCTATTACTTCCTCCGACACATCCTTGGCGCCCACTTCAATCATATTGATGGCGTCCCTGCGACCGCCCACCAGCATATTAACATCGCCCGCCTCAAGCTGCTCATGCGTGGGGTTGATGACAAACTGCCCGTCAACGCGCCCCAGCCGACACGCTCCAAGCGGTCCCATAAACGGTATCTTGCTGATTGAAAGCGCCGCACTTGCCCCAATCATCGCAGGCACATCAGGGTCATTCTCCCGGTCTGCGCTCAGTACCATCGCCATAATCTGTACTTCCTCACGATATCCCTCCGGAAACAACGGCCTTATGGGCCTGTCTATCATACGGGCCGTCAGCATTTCTTTTGTGCTCGGCCTTCCTTCTCGCTTTATAAACCCGCCCGGGAACTTCCCCGCTGCGCTGTGTTTTTCACGGTAATCCACACTCAACGGAAAGAAATCCTTCTCTTCGCTCGGGGGCGGCGCTGTAACCGCGGCAACCAGGACCACCGTGTCCCCGTATCGCACCACAACCGCACCATGCGCCTGCCTGGCTATCCTGCCCGTTTCAATTGACAACACCCTGCCGCCGATTTCCTTCTCGACTTTCAATACATTAAACATACTCACCTCATAGTTGATAAGAATGGTCGGATTGCCGGCCCGCCACACGCTGGACGCCGGCTAATCGCTTACTTGCGCAGTCCGAGTTTATTCACTATCTCGCGGTAGCGATTGGGGTCTGTGGCGCCGATGTACTTCAGCAGCCGTGCCCTCTTGCCGACCATTTTCAATAAACCGCGCCTCGATGAATGGTCCTTGCGGTGGTCCTTGAGATGCCCTGTAAGCTCGTTAATCCTCTGCGTCAGCAGGGCAATCTGCACCTCCGGCGAACCCGTGTCCCCGGTGTGCTTCTCAAAATCCTGCATAATCTGGCTTTTCTTCGTTTTCGTCAGCATCGCTCAAACAAATCCTTTCACTTCTCCCTCATATTTAATCGTCCTCCCCGCAGCACACTCTGCAGCCGGGCAGGATATAAACGCAGCATTATAGCTGGCCATTCCCACATTTGCAAGCATCTTCTCAGGCGAATTATAACCCGGTTGGTTACCGTTTACATTCAGCCGTAAAATTGTCTTGACAAACACCCCAGGTTAAACTAATTTCCTCATTTTTAATGGCGCGACGTTGCGCTAATAAACCCTTTTGGAGTGCATAGATGCTTCCGGCAAGAAAAACGAGCAGAAGCAGAACCCGAACCCGGCGGTCCCACCACGCCCTGAAACCGGTAAATTATTCCATTTGCCCCAAGTGCGGCCAGGCAAAACTGCCCCACGCCGCCTGTGGTAATTGCGGCTATCTCAACTCAAAAGTAACGCTGAAACTCGGAAAGGAAGCCAAAGAGGAGTAGTGCGCAATGCGTATCGCTATCGACGCGATGGGAGGCGATTACGCGCCGGACGCTGTTATAGCAGGCGCGCTCGAGGCGGTCGAGCAGCTCAGCGGGGACGATGAGATAATCCTGGTCGGCCCGCAGGAGACCCTTGAGGCCGCCATGCCCCGCTCGCGTCCTCGCGGCGCGGCGCTGACTATCGTTCACGCCCCCGAGACCATCGGTATGGACGAGCCGCCCATAGACAGCTTGCGCAAAAAGCCCAAAAGCTCCATCGCGGTGCTCGCCAAATTAGGCAAACTCAGTCGGGCGGACGCCGTCATATCCGCCGGCAACACCGGCGCCTGCGTCGCCGCTTTCCAGATGCGAATGAGAAATCTCCCCGGGGTCAACCGCCCCGGCATCGCGGTCGTCTTTCCAACCTTCGAG
>CAYGVZ010000188.1:0-6138 GCA_964353475.1 uncultured Pirellulales bacterium
CACGGCCAAGACACCTGCCCCTCAGATCCGGTACCCCCTACCCCACCCGTCCTGAGCAAGCGTAGCGCGTCGAAGGCTCTGGCCTTATCTGGCCCCACCTGACCCTTACTAACCTCATTTTTGACGTAATAATGCAGATTTACCCCCCACCTCTCCAAGAATCGACCCCATCTGACCGCATCTTCATTTTTAGGGTAATAATGCGGTCCGCCAAAAGGTGCAGACGGGCAAGTGCGGGGGCGAGGTTACTGGATGCCGAGGTTGGCGAGGGCTCGGCGGAGCGTATCAGGGTTGTGATTCTGGTCGAAGCCCTTGAACGACGTTACGACCTTGCCGGCTTTGTCGGCGGGCAGCCACAGCGACTCAACGGTGATTATCTGAATCGCCGCAATTACTTTTCATTGCCCCAGAGGGTGGGCGAGCTGTCTTTGGATTTTCGCCATTCGTGTCGCCACTTGTGGATGTTGGATTCATTGATGAACGGCTTTGGTTTCCTCTCCACCTTTGAGGGTATCGGCGCAAGTTTATTCAACGGCGGCTGCTGATACCAGTAAGCCACGCTGGCGAGGTCCAGAGTGAGGCAGTTGTTATGGCCGTGCTCGATGGTGACCCGCAGGGACTTATCGAAATAGATGGGGTCTGCGATGTGGAAGCGATAGACGTGCGTTCTGCCGAGCCAGCCGATGTCGTTGTTGAGGCGGGCGTAGCCGTAGTATGGGTGAGTGAAGGGGACCTTCGGGCACCAGGAGGTGTTGAAGAAGTCCTCCGTACCGGTACCGTTCAGCGTAGGCAGCTCCGAGCCATCGATGAAAATCATATCGTCGCCCTCGCCGTACCACATCGGTGATGGGCTGTGCACGTAGTAGTTGATGCCGACATAATGGCCTTTGCCGTTGACGTCGGCGATGAGATAATTGCGCTCGCCTTTGGGGTTCTTGCCCTGCGGGCCGAGCGTGTCCCATTCGTTCTCGCCGTCTGGAAGCGCTTCTGTAAGCTGGTGGTTGTACCAGGCGCGGAAGCGGCCCAATCCATCCGGAAGCTGTTTGACCTCGGTGTAATCAACGAAGAAGTAGAAGGCGGAGATTTCGATATCGTTCTGGTTCTCAATTTCAATCTTTGCGCCGTTGGCGAAAGGCATTGCGAAATAACAGACCATTCCTCTTCCATCAACCGGCCCGGCGGCTAAAGGCAGTGACGAGAACGGGTAACTTTCGTTCCAGCCCTGTCCGAAGAAAGGCCCGATGGGCGATTCGACTGCGGGGAAAGCGGCGCCGTCCCAGTACATACGGAGGATGATGTCGTTTCTGCTGAGTCGTTCCGGCGGGGGAGCAATGGTAATCCAGATGTGGTTGATGATGCCGGCGCCGTTGACGTCGAAAATGGTTCGTTTCTCGCCGGGCCTGATATTGGGGATGTTGTCGCCGTTGGCGCCCGACCTGTCGTAACTGCTGACACGTTTGGATTTGACGCCCTGCTGGATTTTAGCCAGGTCAAAGAGGTCGCAGCCGGCGGTTTGTGCCTTTGCACAAGTCCCCGCAACGAACACCGCGGCCAGTGCAAACGATACCACACAACTGATTGGGATTTGTTTTTCTGCCATAGGACGTTCTCCTTTTCTCTAATTTTTGGGCGTACAAAACACTATCACAGAAATTCAGTACCTGCCATAAGTTCTTGCGGTGCGGACCATAGCGAGGAGGTTTTCATCGGGGGTGTCGCGGCCACACTGGTCGCCTGTAGAGAGGATGAATCGGCCACCTTCGGCGGCATCGTCGATGGCCTTTTTGCTCGCGGCGACAACATCGTCCGGCGTTCCGTGGAGCATCACACTGGTTGTGTGGAGGTTTCCCTTTAGGACAAGCTTGCCTCCATAGAGCTTTTTGACTTCGGCAAGAACGCAATCGCCCATAGGCGGTATTTCGAGCGGGTCGATAACGGTGAGGGACGTTTCCTCGGCCATAATTTTAATGAGGGCTTTTTCAGGGCCGCAGGAGTGGACGTGGGTGGGCAGGCCCGCTTTGGCTGCGAGTTCGATTGTGCGTTTGACGGCGGGGAATGCGAGCTGCCGGAAGATATCGACTGTCTGGAAGACGAGTGTGCCTGAGCCGCCGACGCAGATAAAGTCGGGTTTTAGGGGCCCGCCTCGACTCGCCGGGCGCGAGTCGGGCGAGGTCTCGCGCGCCGCACCTGGTTTCACCTGGCGCGGCGATGCGGACATTGCCATAATTTTGGCGAAGCGTTTTTCGGCGTTTTCGACGAGTTTGTCGGCCCAGTAGGCGTGTAATTCAGGGTGGTCGTAGTAAGTGAAGATGTCCTGCTCGCTGGAGAGGATGCAGGTGTGGGCAGCGAAGACGCCGATGAGGCCCTGGTCGCCCAAGAGTTGTTTGAGGCGGGCAAGGCCTGCGGGGCCGCGGTCAGCGGGCTTTTTAATTTCGAGCGGCTCGAAACGAGTGGGGACATCAGGCAAACCCGCTTTAGAGGGCGGGATGTTTTCAGTGGGCGGGTCGGCGACATAATAGACGGTTATGAGCGGCTCCCATATTCGTTTGCCGTTTTCGAGACGGCTGCGCTGGACGACGATTCGTTCTTTGCTTTTGAAGACAACGAAGCGTTGCCACTCGCTATCGGGGATGATTTGTTTTTCCTGTTCGGGAGTCGGGGGGAGGCGCGTGGGCAGGGGCGGGGGGTCATCGGGGAAGGCAAGGGGGAAGTATCCATCCATAAGGGAGTCGATATTGAATTTCTTTGCGGCGGCGACGTAGGCCTGCCAGATTGGCGGGTCATCGTAAAGATACAATTGCCAGAAGGGTTTGCCGGTGAGGCGCGCGGGTATCATATTGGAGAAGTCCGGCGCGACGGGGACGCAATCGGGTACCCTGCCAGCCAGAACGGTCGATAGTCGTTCACGCGAAGTCATAACGCCTCATACCATATCAAAAATCAAAATGCAAAAATATGACCAAACTTCAATCCGAAGCGGGGCTCGCCCTGCGGCGAATTTTATCCGAAGTTGTAGTGTTTTTTCACGGCCTTTTTGACCTTCCAGGTACATTCCAAATCCACCGGGAATACAACGAGGTCGCCGGGGCCGAAACTTACGGACTCTTTGCCGTCCGTTACAGTCACGTCGCCTTCGAGAATCAGGCACGTCTCTTTTTCCGTATAGGCCCAGTCAAACGTGCTCGGCTTACATTCCCATATCGGCCAGGCCTTGCACCTGTCCTTATCCTCCTTACCCGCCTTTTTCACCACTACATCCTTTATCGTAGGCATTCTGCCTTCCTTTCCTTTTGCATCCATATCTGATTCCGCCAGCCGCATTATATCGCATTGGAGGCGTTACTCAATCCGCCAGTATTAACTGTTTGGACCATTCGGATTTGACTGGTACTTGGAAACGCCTTGCTGTAAATTACCGCCTTCTATGAAAACCGAACAACTTGCACAACTGAGGGAATGGTTCGCCGATTACGTCAGGCGTTTCTACGGCACGGATGATTACGTCAACTTCAATCTCAAACTCAAGGAAGACCATACATACCGCGTCTGCGATGAAATGCTGTACTTAGCCGACCAGCTCGGGCTTGACGAAGACCGGAAATTGTTAGCCGAAACAGTCGCCCTGCTGCACGACATCGGCCGGTTTGAGCAGTTCGTCAAATACCGCACCTACCACGACCCTCGCTCGCTCAATCACTGCTCCTTCGGCGTAAAAATCCTCCGGGACAATAAAATCCTGGACTCGTTGCCTGCCTGCGAAGCCCGTACAATCGAGCAGGCGGTTGAATTTCACGGTATAAAGCAGTTGCCCGACCATCTCGACGGGGACGCGCTGCTGCTTGCCAGAATGATTCGTGACGCGGACAAACTCGATATCTACCACATCGTTACATACGGTTACAAGCAGCTTCGCGATGACCCGAAGAACTTCAAATTCGAAATCGAGCTGCCCGATACGCCCGAGTATTCGCGTGAAATACTCGAATCCGTTATTGCAGGCCGGCGAGTTGACTATAAACTGCTGCGAACGTGGAACGATATGAAGCTCTGCGAGCTTGGCTGGGTTTATGACGTCAATTTTGCCCCAACGCTGAAGCGCATCCGCGACCGGGAGTACATCGAGCAGGTGCTTGAGTTTCTGCCCAACAACCCCGATATCCAAAGGGCTGCCTCGGCCGTTTTCGCCTACATCGACGGCGCCGAATGATTTGGGGCTATAATTACAATCCTGTCTGATGCTGTCCGCCTGATTGTGGATGAGCGACAAAGCGGAAGTTACTGAGACCAGAGCCAGTCGTAAGCGAGTTTGAGCAGGTCGGCGGAATCGACGATGCCATCGCCGTTGAGGTCGGCAGAGCCGGAGGAGCGCCACTGGGAAGCGAGGGTTGAGAAGTCCTTGAAGTTTACGCGGCTGTCATTATTGAGGTCGATGGTGAGGTTTCCGATAACCTGGCGGACGGCCTGAAGCTTGTAGTTTCGGTCGGGAATGGAGACATCGTCTGTGGCGCCCCAGGCGCCCCAGCGGGTATAGGCACCGTAGAGTGTGAACTGATTGAGCAGGGTTGCGCCGAGGGCGAGGAACCCGTCATCGTGGTTGTATTTGAGGACGTCGTAGGCGCGTGGGACACGATGCATAAGGATTTGGTTATCGAGGTTGGTTATCGAGCCGCTGGAGGGGGTGCCATAGCCGGCTTCGTAAACGGTGCAGCCGCCGGGCAGATTCCAGGATGCGGCTGTGGCGACCCACTGGCTGCGAAGAGCGATATCTGAATTAATGCCGCCGATGCAGGCGTCGAGGAGCTGGTCGATGGTTCCGGTTTGCGTAACGGCGCCGGCATCGAAGTAGCCGGTGGTGGAGAGGGCATAAATCCAGTTCTTGGGCGGGCCGAAGGTGGAGCTGATATAGCTGAGCATATCATACGTATTATTGGGGCTGCAGCCGGAGAGGCAGACGTGATGGCCCGCGAGGATGACCTTGACGCGGTTGTGGAGTGAGCCGGGGCCAAAGACCTGCTCAAAGAGCTTGGCCATATTGATGACGCGCCGGGCGTAGTTGCGGTTTGCCTGAATACCAAGCGCGGCTGCTTCCGCCGCGTTCCAGACGCCGCAGGAGAACCCCGTGTTCCAGACCTCGTTGCTCAGTTCCAGACAGAAGTCGAGGTCGGGGTCAAGGTTGTCCTGGATAAAGTACGCAAGCTGAATGATGTAATCATCGGTGGCGGAGACGGGGACAGAAACCCAGGGTTTAACGCCGGTCATATTCGAGAGTTCGATCACGTATTCCCACGGTAGCGATTCAAGCTTCCCCTGGCCGACCGTCCATAAAGCGGGACAGTCAGTGGGAAGCTTTCTTTCCGACCATTCCTGGGTATCGGGATAGGTATGGGCGTCGGACGTAGCCATTCTCCAGCAGGCCCAGTCGGCGCTGCTAAATGCGTTGAGGAAGGCATTGGTGAACACCTGGGTGGTGTCGAGCAGGTAGCCGGGGCGAATGATTCTCAGATTGGTGATGCCGGAGCCAAGGGGGCTCGCCGGGGTACGTCTCGTGTTGGAGAATCGCAGGAGAAACATTTGTCCTGGCGCCGGCGCCGGCAAAACAAGATTGAAGGTAGTGGTATTTGTAGGCGCGTCGTACAATACGTTCTGAACGCTAGCGCTTCCCCAGACGATGGAGACGGTGGCCTGGCCGGCAAATGAGCACTTGTATGTTCCGCCATACTTGGTGCGGTACTGCTGAGGGTCGTCTATGTGAGGGGGGTTATCCCATTCGGCGACGAGCCGGAGGTCAAAGAACATCTGGAAATCTTTTTTGGGCCAGCCGTTTGCGTCGAGGTCGGAGGCGGTAAGGGAATTACCGCTCGTATCGGCGTAGCTGGTCCACTCTTTGGCCAGGTCAACAAACTGGGGGCCGGTATTGACGCCAACCTGGCCCGGATAAACCCTGCCAAAGGCAGATGTGGTAAAAGACCAGGTGTCGCCCTGTTTTGTGCCGATGGGGTTATGTTCGTCGATGCGCCAGTAATAAGTTGTTTTGGGGACAAGCGTATTGGGGTCGTATTTTGCGGTAGTGACATTGGCGAGATAAGGGGGCTGGTTCGCCGTACCAAAATAAACGTCGTGCGAGGAGGCCGCGTAGCC
>CAYGVZ010000189.1:0-1547 GCA_964353475.1 uncultured Pirellulales bacterium
AGAAAGTCAAAAATGCAATTACAGGTTAGGACTGCGTATTCAGAAAGGTAGCTATGAGCAAGATACTTTATATCAAGGCGTCGCCCAGAACGGGGCGGTCACACTCAATTGCGGTCGCAGATGCCTTCGTCGAAGAATATCGCAAGACCCATTCGGCAGACGAGATAGAGACGATTGACATCTTTACGACGAAATTGCCGGTGTTCGACCTGGAGGCGGTAACAGCGAAGTACAAGATAATGCACAATCAGCCGCACAGCGAGGCAGACAAGAAGGTCTGGCGCAAAATCGTCGAGGTCATCGAGCGGTTCAAATCGGCGGACAAGTATGTCTTTGCCGTACCGATGTGGAACTTCTCGATTCCCTATCGGCTGAAACAATACCTCGACCTCATTATTCAGCCGGGCCTGACATTCACAGCGGGCAGCGACGGCTACAAGGGGCTGGTAACGGGCAAGCCGGTATTCGTTGCGTATGCCCGCGGCGGCGAATATCCCGCGGGAACGGCCGCAGAGGCGTTCGACTTTCAGAAGAAGTATCTCGAACTGATACTGGGTTTCATCGGCTTTACCGACATCAAAAGCGTAACCGTAGAGCCGACTCTGGTCAGCCCCGAGACAACCGGCCGCAGACAGGATGCCGCCATAGACAAGGCCAGGCAAATCGCCACGAAATTCTAACCTCTTTGGCTGACTGATCGCGGCGAGCAGCGGTGCGAGTAGTCATTATCTCAGCCGCCGCTGGGTGGCCCCGGGCGTCTCCAGGTGCAAACCACCCACAGGTCGTTTATCGAGGCCGCGTGCTCCTGAAGTATAATCTCAAGCCGCCGAATCTGCTGGACAAAGTCCTTGTTGAGCTGGCCGATTGTATCGTTGGTCTTCTGGAAACTGTCTTTTACGTCCGCGGCCGTCTTGTCGAAATATTCCTTGCTTGCAGTTAATTGGGCGGAATTCTCCGTCTGTTGTTTTTCAATGGCCTTGAGGCGCTTTTCAAGCTCGGCCTCAAACTCCATCTTCCGCAGCCGCGCACGCGACTCGGTTTCCCTTATCCAGACCTCTCTGTCTTTGATTACCTTCTCGAGCGCCTGGCCTATCGCCGTCTCGTCTGCGCCCGAACGTCGGGCCGCCTCTTTGGCATTTTCGTAGCAGCGAATCGCGGAAATAAAATCATCCGGGTCGTCCCTGAAATCCCAGGTCTGAGCGGCAAAGTGCTCTGCAAGCTCGGTATAGTATCTCGATTCCGGTATCGTCCGAAAGGACACAGTCCTGGTGTCCACTTCTCTCTTGCTGTAGGTAGCCGTAACGATTTTGCCTTCGCTGAATTCTTCGATAACAATCTGGTTCTTGTCGTCGGACACCAGTTTGCCTGAAAGGGGCTTGCCGTCGCGAAGATAAAAATCGGCGATTGTTACCGACTCCACTTTTTGCCTGGCCTTTTTGGCGGTTGTCGCCGGCTCGGGCTGAATCTGCACCGGGTTATCGCCGCCCGTTACGTTGTTGCCGTCTGGGAATGACGCCGCCGCCAACAAGACAACCGCTATTGCTGAT
>CAYGVZ010000189.1:1557-6098 GCA_964353475.1 uncultured Pirellulales bacterium
TTTTTCATTTTTTATACTCCTAATCGCAATTCCGTTTCTTTCTCTAAAGCAATTATACCAGAATCAGGTAAGACGTGCAGGAAACAATAACGACGATTAGACGGCGCTTGCCCAAAAAGGGCTGGCAGAGTAAACTGAGAAGCAATGATGGGTGCGAAAAAAACTACGAATCAGGAGCAAGATAATGGCAAGGAAAGCACGTATAGAGAATAAGTATGGTTATATTGATGAGGTTGCACGTGAATACGTCATCACACGGCCCGACACACCGACACCCTGGATGAACTTCATCGGCGAAGGTCGCTACGGCGGCATCGTCTCGAACACCGGCGGCGGTTTCTCGTTCGACCGTGACCCGCGCAATCGCCGCGTCAGCCGATACCGTTACAACGCCATCCCCGTTGACCAGCCCGGCAGATACATATACCTGCGCGACCAGCAGTCCGGCCGATACTGGAGCATAACCTGGCAGCCCACAGTGCAGAATAAACTCGACTTTTACGAGTGTCGCCACGGCACCGGCTACACCCGCATCACAAGTACCTGTAACGGTATCGAAGCAAGCATCCTGTACTTCGTCCCGCCTGCTGATACAAAGCAGCCGGACACCTGCCCGTGCGAGGTGTGGGTACTGCGTGTCAAGAACCTTTCAAAGAAGCAGCGCAAGCTCCGCTCGTTCAGTTACATCGAGCTTGCCTACTGGGGCGCAGAAGGCGATATGAACAACCTCGACTGGTGTCAGCACATCATTTACACCCGCCAGGAAGATGGCGTCCTCTACACCAACACGCGGTTTTGCCCCACGACCACTTTCTTTACGAGCAACTCCAAACCGGCCGGATTTGACAGCGACCGCGACGTCTTCATCGGGCCATACCGCGACTTGTCTAATCCAATCGTGGTCGAGAACGGCAGATGCCGCAACACCGAGGCCCCCCGCGGCAACAACATCGGGTCGCTTTGCCACAATATAAATCTCGCCCCGGGGCAGGAAAAAGAAATCATTTACATCCTCGGCGTTACCGACCAGGCGGAGACGATTTTGCCAAAGGTGCAGTGTTATCGAGACCTCAGGGCGGTGGCCGCCGCCTTTGATGCGCTCAAGGACGACTGGGATTCGTACTTGAACAAGTTCCAGGTCTCGACGCCCGATGCGGAAATGAATGCGATGCTCAATGTCTGGAACCAGGTGCAGTGCCGTGCGACCCTCTTCTGGTCGCGCTTCGTCTCCGGCTACGAGACGGGACTTGGCCGCGGGATGGGTACACGCGATTCCGCGCAGGATACGCTCGCCACAGCCCAGAACGCCCCCGGCCGTGCCCGCGAGAACCTGACTACCCTGTGGAAGTTGCAGTTTAAGGACGGCCATACCTGGCATCAGGTCTTTCCGCTCACCGGCGAGGGTGGTCCCGGCCTGGCATGCGAGTTCCCTGATTGGCCTCAGTGGTTCTGCGACGACCACCTCTGGCTTATCCTCGGTACCTGCGCGTACCTGCGTGAGACAGGCGACCTTGCTTATCTTGACCAGCGTATCACCTTCCAGGATGGCGGCGACGATACCGTCTGGGGACATATCCTGCGCGCCGTCGATTTCACGCTCAACCATCGCGGCCCCCACGGCCTGCCGCGACTGGGCTTTGCCGACTGGGACGATACTATGAATATCGACCACGGCTCGGGCAAGGCCGAAAGCGTTATGGCGGCTCAGCAGTTCTGCGGCACAATGCTCGATTTGGCCCAACTGTGCAGGACAACCGGAAAAGATGCAGAAGCCAAACGCTTCCTCGCCCTCAAAGATGAAATGGCCGACATCATCAACAAGGTCGCCTGGGACGGCGACTGGTACGCGCGTGCATTTGATGATGAAGGTGTCCCCATCGGCGTCAAAGCCGAGGTAAAGCACAAAATCGGCCTCAATACCCAGACCTGGGCTGTCATCGGCGATTGTGCTCCGCGCGACCGGGCGGAGCAGGCGATGAATAGCGCTCATAAGAAACTGAATACCCGGTTCGGCGTTGCAATTATATGGCCGCCATATACAAAGGGCGACCTGCGCGTCCGCGGCACTACGACCTACCCGCCCGGCGCAAAAGAAAACGGCGGCATATTCTGCCACGCCAACACCTGGGCGATTATTGCCGCCGCTATGCTCGGCGACAGCAGTCGCGCCTGGCAGTATTACCGGCAGGTGATGCCCCTCGCCCGCAAGGACAGCGACCACTTCAAGGTCGAGCCGTACGTCTATTGCGGCAATATCGCAGGCCCCACGCATCCCCAGTTCGGCTATGGCCGCAACGCCTGGCTCTCCGGCACCGCCTCCTGGATGTACGTTGCCGCGACACAGTATATCCTCGGTATCCGTCCGACATTCACGGGTCTGCAAATCGCCCCGGTCATCCCGGCGAATTGGCCCGGCTTCAAGGCAACCCGCGTCTTCCGCGGCGTCACCTACAACATCACAGTCGAGCGGGCGGGCAAAGGCAACCGCGTCTCGCTGGCCGTCAATGGCCGGGCCATCGAAGGCAACATTGTCCCATTCCCTCCGCAGGGAAAAAAGGTCGTCGATGTAAAAGCAACGTTATCTGATTAGCACAAAAACACAAAATGAATCGCGGATTCCTTCGACTAATGCTCAGGACACGTTGCACGGATTTTTCGACACGGATTAACACTGATTTACACTGTTTCAAAATTATCCAAAACAAATGTTTGACGCAGGGGAAAGGGATTTGCGATTTATGATTTTCAATTTTAGGTTTAATTGCGTAGGACACGGAGAATTTTACCGTCTGCTGAAGCGATTTGTTACAAATAAATTATTATTTCATTAACTTGTATCCAAACCAGTTTGGTTTATCCTCGAACTCCTTTTTTAAAGCTTTTATTTTTGCTGTGTCGTTAGATTTCCAAGTTATTTTATCATAAAACATGGGCTCCGAATAAGGAGAAGTCTTTTCATCGTAGCATGAAATAGTCAATATTCGGTCGATAGGAATAGCGACCTCCTTTTTCCCACCTATAGCATCGCCTTCAAATGAACCTTCTTCCCATCCTCGGGGTGTTAAGTGATAGTCTTGCCGTTCTTTGCTGAATGACATAATATCGCCTCCTTTTATACTTGGCTTATAATGCCAAAATACTGTTTCCAAAAACATTTTCTTATCTTAACCAGACCGCATACGGATACGCCAGTCTCCCGATAGCGATGACTGACCGTAGATGACTTTTCATTCTGTCAGGATGAGTTCTGGTTTCTCTGACGATGGCACAAACTGTTGAAGCACCTTGACGAATTGTGATTGGTCGCTGTGAGTCGAAAAAGTCAGCATAGCCCCACAGGTCAATTATTTCAGATTCTTGAAATATGAGTTCATCAAAAATGAGTGCGCAGGCACTTGGCGTAATTCGGCCAGTTACCGGGCTTATGCTCGTGGGTAGTGGATGCCACGTGGAGAAATCAGACGAATACTCCGATGCTGCACAGTTTGATTTGGTAGGCACTGCTCCACCTGGGGACGATGGTTCCAAGAAGAAACAGAGAGGATTGCAGGTTTGCTTAATTGCTTCCGAACAGAGTTTCTGTACCATATCGGGTTTGGCCAAGTGGGACCGAACAAGCCAAAATGTTTTGCCGCCTTGATTGATATCCGCAGTCTTTCTAGCGAAAATAGCAGCAGAATCTTCACCGGCATGAGGCCCCATCACGCTAAAAACTGCATATTTGGGATTTTCTTTCATATCCACAATACCACCGCATTTTGTCAGCGTGGTTCATGTTTCATTTTATTGCCGAACATAATAATATCCACAACGATTTATACTGATGTTATGCTGCCGGTAAGATAATCCGATTTCGCCCGAGTTTCAAGACCTCAGTTTTGTCCTCGCAAGACTTGTCCGTCGCAGGCGTGATTCTAATTTTATCCCAATCGGCTGGTTTGTCAATTTCGCTTCATTTCCGCCTGCGGCGGACAAGCCCGCGATTCCGCATCTTACCCTGACCGCCTTGCCTGCCACGCAAATGCCGTCGTGTGGGGCGGTCATCCCCGAGTGCTCCTCCTTTGGCTGGCAACAGGGGACCCGCATTTTCAGCTCAAAAAAATAGATTCCATTCCTTCGAGTGAATTCTAATGAACTCTAATGAATTCTAATGGATTCTTATGCCCCCAAACCGCGTTACTGAGTCAAAAACGCCGATTTCACCCTCTCATCACCAAAACCAGTGGATTCTAATGGATTCTATTGAATTCTATTTTTTCAGCGTAATAATGCGGCCCGGCTTCGTCCCCAGGAGGGACTACGCCGTGGCAGGCGGTACTGGCAATTGGGGAAAAGCGTTGTATAATGCCCTGCTTGTAAGTCCAAAAAGGAATTAAGGTTAAAGAGGATTTTATGGCTAAATTAGCAAAGCTTGAGGATATTGTGTCGCTGTGCAAAAGGCGGGGATTCATATTTCAATCGAGCGAGATTTACGGCGGCCTGGCGAGCTGTTACGACTACGGGCCTTTAGGCGTGGAACTGAAGAACAACGTCAAGAAGGC
>CAYGVZ010000190.1:0-6080 GCA_964353475.1 uncultured Pirellulales bacterium
CAGCCCTCATTTTTTTAAACAACTGCAAGCTCGCAAGATTCACATGTGTATGCCCGGTAAAAAAAACCTTCTTGTTTAAGCCGCGAGCAATAATCCCATCGAGTATCCCTTCAAATTTACCTTTTACTGCCCCCAGTGACTCATCGTAGAAGGTGAAACTCTCGTTTCTGTAAGTACGATGAATATACTCAATTTCATCTACAACTTTCTCGGGCGATCGCATCCTCGGTGTATCTCCATAGGGACGCATACAAAAAACGCACCTGAATGGGCATCCCCGGGCGCTCATGACCGGGTACGACCTGGCCTTCGGAGCAAACTCGAAATCGGGCATTGGGAGAGTATCGATATCCATTACCAAATCAGCAGGAGGATTTTTTTTGATTGAACCGCTCCTGTCACGGTATATGACCCCTTTCAATCCTTCGGGGGGATTTCCTTTTTGAATTTCCACCAATAGTTTATACAGGGTGATTTCCCCCTCTCCCGCAACTGCATAGTCAAACTCCTCAAACTCTTCAAGAACCTGCTCTTCCACGCCGGTAACATGCACGCCACCTATGCATGTTATCAGATTCCTTTTTATGCTCTTCATCGCCCTGGCAAGAAATGCTGCATCGTAAATTTCCTGTGTGAAGGAAGTGATGCCCAGGAAATCAGGACGAGCACTTTCGATTTTGTCAAGCAGGCCTTTACGATTCAGGTTTTCATACTTACCATCAATTACGGATAATTTTATGTCGCTTGGGTTCTGTTTCAGGTAACCGGCCAGATATCCAAGTCCTATGTGAGGCACGCCGACGCCGGCTGGCTCTATAATCCTTTCGGGAGTAGGATTCACCAGACAAATATTCATAAGTTCTTTTCCAACCGCCGATTCGACTACGGTTTGTCAGCAATCAGGCAGGGAGTAGTATAGTGCTTCAGCAAATTGAGCATCGCTACACAGAGGGCAAAGGCGATTATACTGAAGCCTGCCAGATAGACCGGGTTGAAAAGCGAATTGGCAATAAGGCATATCGGCACAAGAAACGCCGCCTGGACATACAGATTATCGCTGCTCGTCTTCGGGATGCATGTCCGTAGCCGCCAAATCTGCCTGTAATAAGCAAAGAGAACCATGAGAAAAGCCACAGCGCCCAACAAGCCCGCATCGTAAAGTATGCCGGTGAATATATTGAAGGAGCTTCCTCCCATCAGCACGGTCTCATCAACAATTGTGATTCCGGATGCGGGGATAACCTGGGCAGCCCAGGTGCCGACGCCGTTGCCGAAAAAGGGGTGCTCCCTGATAAACTGTATCTCGGCGTTCATATAAGCCAGCCGCTGCAGCGTGCTGAAATCATAACTGTAGTCATGAAAGAATCGACCTGTCAGGCCATAGTATGTGTCGGTGAAAAAGAAGAAGATGCCGCAGATTACGACTGCGCCGACCATGCCGGCATAACCGACTGTCTTAAACGCCCTTGCGGGGTTTACGCTGCAAATCAGCACGTATGCAAGGAGCGTAATTATCGCTGCCAGGGCCGACCCCCTGTTTAAACCAATCATCAGGGAGACGGCTATCAGTACCGGCAATAAGACCCGCTCAACCTTACCGAGACGCGACGACATCGGCAGGTACAACGCCAGAAGGTAGCTCATATAGATTGGAAACCAGCCGGCCTCAGTGAAGGTGGCGGTTATGCGAGGGTTCCCTGGAAGATAAAACAGATTCACGCCCAGCCAGTGATACGAGACCAGTTGCGCGATTGCCGCGGCAAATACGACGTAGCCGGTTCGCAGTATCAGCTTGATGATTTTCTCGGCCTTGGACAAATCGTCAATGAGATTGACGACGACAAAATAAAGCAGGACGTTTACGAAAAAGATTTTTGTCAGTTGCCGCACGCTGTGCAGCGGCAACTGCGAGTTAAAAGCGGAGATGACGTAAGCCATCAGGAAAAGAACCAGGCCGCCCTGCATAAACGTCCTCTTGACGGTCCCCGATGTCAGGCAGGTCTTCATAAACACCAGAGCAAACAGGCCGAGCATAATCGGCTGCCATATCTGGATGTTGACAAGGTGGCTGCCGTGGACGCCGCCGACTATCGGCATCGCGAATATACTCGCAAAGACAACGACCGCAAGTCCGGTGAAATTATCTCTGAGCGTCTTTCTGACCAAGAATACAACCCAGGGCAGAAAGAAAAGAAAACCGACAAGCAGATAACTGTAACTATCAAACATAACGGCTATCTTATCGCCTGCTTAAGCCCCTGGTACGCCTTCTCACACAGCCGCCTGGCAAGGTAGAAGCCCAGTCCGACGTTTGTAACGACAGGCCCGTATGGATTGTATTTGTCTCTGGCTTTTCGGCTCTCTATCCATTGCAGCTTGGGCCTTATAGAGGTCTTGGCGGCAGGGTGAAGACGAAAAGAGGCAAGCGGCACATCAATTTTCTTAATCATGAACCTCTGGCCGATTCGCAGCCACAGGTCGTAATCCATCGCATCGTTTATGGTAACATCGCACATATAGTCCATCTGCTCCAGGACTTTGCGGCGAAAGAACACGGTCTGCTGCGGGATAAAACTTCCACCTCTCCAAATCAGGTATTTCAATTTGAACTCGGGAGGATTCCACTCTTTGATAAGATTCTCTTTCTCATCAACCAGGCGACACCTGCCATAGACCATATCGACGTCGGTGAAACGTTCAAAAAACCGAAGGACGATTTCAAAAGCGTCTGGATTGTAGAAATCGTCGGAGTTTACCCAGCCGATTATGTCGCCCGTTGCCCTGGCAAAACCCTTATTGAGGGCGTCTGCTTGTCCCTTGTCCGGCTCGGAAGTCCACTTGAGATGCGGGTAGCTCTTGAGGATTTCGGCCGTTTGGTCGGTTGAGCCGCCATCGACAACAATGTGCTCGATGTTATACTCCGGCGACCGCTGCGCAAGCACGCTCTCGATATTGCAGCGTATGTAGTCGGCCTGGTTGCGACAAGGTGTAACAATAGAGAACCTGGGCTTACCCATCCAATACGCTCCTCTTGAACTTTCTGGCTGCCCCTGCCAGATGTCTGTTTCTTCTAACATAAACATATAGATTCAACAGGGGCCAGGCCACAAAAATGGCAAATAATCTCGAACAGAGAATCCTGTCCAGAACATACCCTGTGACACGGGCACATCGAGAAGGCAGCGACTCTATAAGGATGTACAGCTTTACCAGCACCCTGAAATAATATGTAAGGAACCTAACTCTCATTCTGTGCAGACGGCCAAAGGCCAGGGTCGTGTCCATAAAATAGTCCGTTACATTTCTTTCCGAGATAAGACCGTGGTCCCTGCATACCTGATGCAGCCGAGTACCGCGATAGGGAAAGAACATTGTCGCCTGGCTTTCGTCCGATTTTACGGCTGCATTAAGCTTGATGGTCTCCAACATATCGGAAGGGGTCTCATTGGGCAGCCCGATGATATTGTATGAATATGCCCTTATGCCCGCCTCACGGAGCATTGCAAAAGCACTGACTATCTGCTGCCGCGTCACCGGCCTGTTCAGAACCTTGTTTCGGATGAAATCGCAGCCACTCTCTATACCCAGACCAATTCGCACGCATCCGCAGATTTTCAACAGTCCAACTGTCTGCTCGTCAACCAGATTCGGATGAATGTTACACCCAAAAGGTAATGATATTTTCTCGGCGTAAGCAAGAGCAAATTCCCTGAACCAGGTCTTCTTCAAAGGCAGAATATCGTCGTCAAACCAGATTCCCTTTATAAAAGGATACCGCTTCTTGGTTTGTGTTAATTCGGCGATTACATTTACCGGGCTTCGAAACCGCACAGTGTGGTTCAAACTGTAAATCTCTCTCAATGCGTGATTACAGCAATACGTGCAGTCAAAGGGACAGCCGCGCGACGCCATAAAAACGGCCTTGCCTTCTTTTTCCAGCATCAATTTTGGATATTCATATATGTCTCGGTCAGGAAATGGAAGCGTATCGAGGTCACGGATAACGGGCCGGAGCGGATTTTTGACGACGTGGCCGCTGCTCCTGCACCACAGATTGGCGATGTCGTCCATACGCTTGCCCTGCTCGAGACGGTCGCAGAGTTCGACAAGGGGTTGTTCGCCTTCGCCCTGACAAACGATGTCTATGGCAGGAACGGAAATCACTTCCTCTGCATTTAGTGTCGCGTGAATACCGCCGCAGATGACTGGGCAGTCACAAAACTCCTTAGCCCACCGGCTGAACTGCACAACGAACGGGAACTGGTTCGTGGTGGAAGAGAATGCAACAAGCGTATCGCGATGATTGCAGATTTTCTCTTCAACTTTTGCGAGGAATGTCTCTCTGTCCATCCTGCGTGTAATATGAATCAACGAAGCAGAATGGCCCGCCTGTTTCACAACCGCGGCCAAGTAGGCAATGCCATGATAGAAATTGCCGGTCCAGTCCCCCTGTTCAAGAATGTCGGGATAGATGAACAAGACATGCATATAGTCAGAGCGCCTGTCGTCTTAACGATGGAGATGTGTAGCGCACATTTGCGGGCTGTTGGAGTCCGGCGTTTGAGCGGCCGTTATCTGGTCGTAGAACTGAACCAGGCGGCCGATGTGCCTTGCCATAGATAATTCCTGCCTTGCCTGCCTGACATTTGCCCTTAGTTTGTCCAAATCACAGGAACCAATAATAGCGGGCAGATGCTCCAGGTCTCTCTGGCTTACGACGATACCAATTTCGTAATCCCTTACAATCCGGGCGGGATAACTAAGCTCTTCGCTGATGATAATTGGCAGGCCAGCTTCGAGATAGGTGAAAATCTTGCCCGGCAGGCGCATATCATTATGAATCTTGAGGAACGTACCACGGTCAAATAGATATATCATTGCACCGAAATCATATTTGGCAAATTCTCTTGTTGCGACATCTGGCGCAAGGCCGTGCCTGAGGTTAAACAGGGGATTGGCCTGCGATAGCTCGATATAATCAGCAAGGAACTGTTTTGCCCGGATTCGGCTCAGATGCGGCGAATGGAATATGTCAAAACAGATACCCTGAGACGTAACCTTGTCAATCAGGCCGTGAAACTGGACGTCACCGAAGAGACGCTGTGGTAAATGAGATGGCGCGACGTTTCCGCCATAGACGAGATGGATTTTGCCGTCTTTGGCTGAGTATTTCTCTGCGCCGTCGCAGATGAAATCATCGCAGACGTAATTGTGAAATTCGAGGACGGGCACACTGGAGTTGTAACGCTGCTTGAGCATTCGGCAGGCATCCTGTGAATACCCGACAATAACGCCGGCACATTTATTGAAGACAAATTTTTCGGAGAAGATGCTGAGGTCGGCATCTATTTCGCCGTACAATTCGACTGCGTCATCTCTCGCCAAAGCCAGCGTCTGGACGTCGTAGAACTCAAAGACGGTCGGGGACCGGCCCAGCAGAGAAGCAAGAACGCCGTAATAATCAGAGCTGCCCATTGCGCCCTGGGCGTGTATGAGATATGGTCTTGCCCGGCTGAGAATACGGGCCAGGTCATATCTTGAATTATAGACATAAAGAGCGTCGAAATAGGGCGCCATTGAATCCGCCAGCCAGGGCGTCTCGGTAAGAAGCACCGTCTCGAACTGCCCGGTTTTTCGCAAATGGGCGCTTTGCCGCTGGAGGTTAAAGGTGGGTATGACCGAGACGTACAGTATTTTCTTTTTGGCCGAGGGTCGGTTTATCTCAGAGATAATTTCATCAATACCTTTTCTGTTTTTAAGCTCGGCCAGGAAACCCTGTGAAAGACACCTGCGAAGCATCTGTCGTGCGGTTTTCTTCAGCCGCTGAACCGGATAGTAATCAATCCGGCTCAGAAGATGCCCGTAGATTTTACCGTCAATACGATTGACTTCGGCGAGTTTTTTTTCGATCACGTCTTTGGGAAACAAAAGGTCGAGCATTGTTAGCTTCAGTACCTTATCCGGGTACCGCGACGAGGATGTCCTTACCCGCCGCCTGCTGCTGTGCTCTGTCGTGATTTGCCGCCTGTTCGTAAAAGTCGATAAGACGACTGATGTGCTTTTCCATCGAGAGCTCCCGC
>CAYGVZ010000191.1:0-6039 GCA_964353475.1 uncultured Pirellulales bacterium
AAATCGCAACCCTTCAACACCATAGGCATATCAATCAACTATTCTCAATCAAAGCTGACAACAGTCAAACTCAAGACAAAGATAAAATGCTTTACATAAGCACAATTCAATTACACCTTTGTATCGCAGAAACCTAGTAAAGAAAGAGATTCGTTGGAAGTTCGCATGAAATTTTGAGGCAAAATCAAGCAACTTGCCTTCTTGGGTTGCCTAACCCGTCGCGGAAGTATTCCTGAAACCCTTCTCAGGTATCTATGCCGCATATTGTCGACTACGATTAACGGTTCCAAAACAAGAAGGCTCAAAAGGTAACCCCTCTGTTATCTCTGACCTGGTTGGCTGACCCCGTTAATTGGTAACCCTACTATTCTAAGGACCGGGTAACCCCTTCGAAGGGTGCTTCATACCCTCTTCTACCTGTATTTTCAGCCTTTCCCAACCTTGCAAGACCCCATTTAGTCCATTAGCGGATTCAGTCCACTTGTTGACCAGGTTCAAGAAGGCTTGTTGCTAACCCAGTCAGGTACCAATGAAGTCGTGACCCCCTCCCCACCGACACGGGCGCATTCTCCGATAGCACGAGCGTTCTAAGCAGTTATGAGTTTGAAAACGAGTTTGTCGATTTCATTCATAGAGGGGATTGCATCCTTTATCTTTAGCCGAGAAGTCTTCGTAAGATTAGCTGCTTCCTCCGTTGCTTTCTTGCCAAGAAACGCTATTTGCTTGTGGATCTTGTTGTTTCGGTCAAACCGAGGTATATTAAACTCGAAAGGTAATCTTCCAATATCTCGAGGCCCGAATTTTCCTCTCGATTGATGTGGCTTGATGATTTGGTCCATCGGTTCAGAGTTCAATAATGCTACCAGATAATGTGCTTCCTCTTCGTCGTTGGTGCTGAACCAATAGGTTTTGTAATCTGCGATGAAGCCACTGGGAAAGATCCTCGCGTTCCCTATCTTAATATCCGGCACTTTCTTTGTATCTACTACGGCCGCAGCAATGTGAGTGCCTGACCCAGTATAAATAACGAAATAACTAATGTTCTGTTTTTGGAGAAGCAATTTGTTGTGGTAGTTCACATAATCCATGGGTTCTGGGAAATTCTTCAGGGATGTGGAAGTTGCATACTTACTCCAAGCAATTCTTGCTCCGTCCAACCAGTTTGCCATCTTTAGCTTTCCGTCTTTGCGAAGGTCGGCTGATGACAATATTGTAAACAGCCACGGACCTTTCTTAATGGGCAACACAACTGGCATAAACTCAGGTTTGAATGGCAAGAGACTTTTTCCTGTAACAGTCAGGAAAACAAACTCTTTCTCGATTTCCCCTCTGAGAATGACGTTTTTCCATGGTTCCTTGGCATCAGGGAGCACAAGACTCTCGACAGAAGGTGTGTCAGGATTCAAACCAAATGTGCCAGGGACGAATTTGACGAACCACAACGTTCTGGGAATGATACACGTGCCTTCTAAGATTTTGCCATGGTAGAAACTTGTTCTATCGGGTTTCGTTGGAGGCGAATAGTCACTCTCCTTCTTAGTTAGATATTGTGTGGCTTTGTTCAGATGTAAGTTCTTCTCTGGCAGTATTCCCGATAAAACGAGGGTCTTGACAGGATATTTCGTAGTTCCGCCTTTCTTCGCAATGAAGGAGCAAGCATCGACATTGAACAACGGGTCAACGTTCTCTACATCCAATATCTTGACGACACTCATAGGAGGTTTCTGTTGTCTCTTGAATGCCTCATGCTGTTTTGCGGCTGTTAGGACACTTCGTGGCATAACGAAAGCCAAAACTCCGTTGTCACATAGATACATGTCAGCTGCCTTAGTATAGAAAAGAGTAGAAGTGTCCAAATTAGCAATGAAGTTTGCTTGCTTCTTTTTCAGCAATCCGTATTCAAAGGTTGTGTCCTTGATGAACTTCTTATAATTTGTATTTTCTATAAACTTGAATGAAATCCAAGGAGGATTCCCCACTACCAAGTCAAAACGTTTCGCTTTCATTCTCAAGGGTGCATACACATTCCTCATCATGAAAACCCATACGGAATCCTTGTTAACATCAATCAAATCCATTATGGTTGTCAATGTCCTATTGAGTATCTCTTTGACGGCTTTGGGGGCATCAAGTTTGTTCTCACACGCCCTTACGGCTTGGTTGCGATCAAGTCTTTTTGCTCTATACTCAATTAGAATCTCGGCAAAGACACCTAAAACCTGTTTCAGCTTGCTGTCGTCGAGAGCAATATCCAAGGGGAGGTCCAATTGAATCCCCTTCTCCACATCAATGGCGAGCACATCAATGTTGTGGAGAAGCTCTCTACGCAGTGTGGGTAGTTTTATCGAATCCGCCATGAACACAGGGATAAAGACAGACCCTTTCTTCCTTTCTATAAGCTTACCGAGGGCAAGCAGATAGTTCGCTCTGGCTATGGCCACGGCAAGAGGGTTCAGATCGATACCATAAACATTGGCAAGGATATCTTCCAAAGAGCACCTATTTCTCTTCAGCAGGGCGACAGCGTTTGTTAGAAATGTTCCAGAGCCACAAGCGGGGTCAAGGATAGAAAAGACCTTCCTCTCATGCTTTGGGTCGATTGCAGCGACGGCTTCGTTCAAAGTCAACTCTGCCAACCATTCGGGCGTGTAGTATTCCCCGATTCGATGACGATCTCCTCGCTTCACTATTTCCTGATATATTTCTTTGAAAATGTCCTCATCGACGCCCTCCAGATCATAGCTGTCAAACGCGTCTGTCAAAATTTCAAGTAGCGGTTCGACCTGAGGCCAAAATAGTGGGCTGAGCACCCATGAGAAGAAGTCATCTTCTATTATGTTGATTCCTTGCGAATCGAAAAGCCTCCCCTCTAAGGCGTCTCTTGCTGGCAGAGAACTTCCTTTTGTCAAATGTTCAGCAAGCAAAAGCCTAACTAAAACCATGAGGTATGTCTGCGAGACAAAGGCTTCTTCAGGTGGCGTAGAACCATAAACCAGTTGCATGTTCTTGGACCAGAGTTCGAATTTCACTGGGTCCTTAATTGTCTTGAAAAGAGTCGCCAGTTCTCCTACTACCTTCTCATAGATCAAGGAGCCTGGGCCAAACCTCATGTTCAAGTCATCAGCAGTAGGCACTTTTCTTCCGCTAAACAGGAAAGTGTCCAGGAACGTAATAGCTTGCTCAGGTGTGACTTTTTCAAAGTTGATCGCACGGACTTCCTGGGCCTTGTCTCGAACTGAATAGACCCTGAAGTGTAATCCATCCGTGACAATGCAGGCAGCTACCTTCTGCCCGCTTCTCCTTAGGATTGCTGTATAACGCTCTATTTCCTCAACGGCGTCCTCCAGCTCCTTGCTAAGGTCTATCTTGAACTCCATTATTGTCTGACCAAGTCGCAAATCCATACGACCTTTGAGAACCAGAAGTTTGCCAGTTTTGATGTATTGCTCGACATTCTGAACTATCTCATAACTTGAAACGCCGAAGATTCCCTTCATGAGGTCTGAGAAAGCTATTAGCTTCCCGGGATGAGTGTTAGCACTCCTCGCTGCTTGAAGGTATTCTTTCATCTTGTCGCTATATGACGTTTCGGACACATCTCCAGACTCGTGTAGATATTGGTTGAGAAGTTGCTTAAATCTTGCCCAAAAACGCTTTTGCGAGCGCTCAAAGATCTTGCGCGTCTGGTCATTCGGAAACACTTGAGGGATAGAAAGTGACAACAGGATAAGCGTCGCGTATTTGCAAGATCATTAATCCAAAAGCGTTTTAATCGAATCAAACAACTAAGACTCATGACCAATTACTGGCTTGACTTGTTCACTCCTGAAACTTGGGAAGAAGCAAGAGAACACGGTTTCAAGACTACAGGCTTCAGACTAAGAAGAAAGGCTGTAGTGTCCAAGATTAAACCAGGCGACTTCTTCGTGTGCTATTTGACCAAACTGTCAAGATTCTGCGGGATTCTCAGAGCGAAATCTGAGCCTTACAATGACCCTGACAAGGCAGCTCAAATATGGAAACACGATTCCTTCCCATGTCTGTTAGACGTAGAACCCGTAGTGACCTTCGATTTCCTTCATAGCATTCCAAGCGAAGAAATCGTACCCAAACTATCCATAGCAGGCAAGTGGAGAGGAATAATCAGAGGCTCACCCGTTCATATTCCCTCTGAAGATGGAGAACTAATCAAGAAAACATTGGAAAACTCGCGTGAAGAATATCCAATCGAAACAAGAAGAACCCGTCAACCAAAACGCGGCTTGAAACAGGAATATGGGGCGCCGCTTGAGTTCAGAGGCTTGAGACATGCACCACTGAACGAGCAAGGCGTCGTCTACGTCTTTGCGCTTGTAGCAAGAGACCTTGGATTTACAGTTGAAGCAATTGGCACGGCTTTTCCGGACTGTGAGGCTAAGAGACAAATGGACAGGAAAGGGGAAAGATGGCAAAGAGTGCGAATTGAATTTGAATACTTCAGCAGCGACTTCAGAAAACACGGCCACGCTCAAGAAGGATGTGACATCATAGTGTGCTGGAAAGACGACTGGCCAGAGTGTCCACTTGAAGTCATTCAGCTATCAGAGGAAATCAAGAAACTTGGGGCGAGATTCGAACAATGATCTGCGAGGGTGAAGTTTGAGCATTGAAAAGAGTACTCGCCATCAGAAAATAATCGGAAACTTCGGCGAGAACGTTGTCTGTAATTGGCTGTCACGTTCAGGCTTCGAGGTCACAATCGTAGATCACACAGGCATTGATGTAATAGCTTACAATCCAAAAACCAAACAAAGACTTGGAATCACTATAAAGTCAAGAACAAGGAACTTGGGAAAAGAAAAAACCCACGTGAATATGCTTTCATATCAAAATGGAAAGAACGACAGGGAAATGACACTTGCTGCCTGCAAGGCCTTTGCTTGTGATCCTTGGATAGCAGTGTACGTTGAAACGTCAGGTACGGCAGATCTCTATTTGACGAGCCTCGAGAACTACGATAAGAACTACCGTGGTAAAAAAGCGAAAGCGATTGACGACTGGAAAATGAACGAAAAGGCAAGAGCAGAATATGAAAACGACACAAATGTAAGACATGTCAGAATCGTCTTTGACACAAAAAGATGGAATTGGCAGGATCCATAACACGAACAAACTCGTATACTCTGCAAATGCACTCAGCGCGCATTGAAGATTATCATGGAAGCCAACGGACGAACAGGCATATAGGAACAGTTTGCAGGAATCGCAGGCGTTGAACTTGAAACTGGAAATAGTCGTTTTTGATATGGATGGAGTTCTCGTAGACACTGATAGCAGCTGGCAGTTTGTTCACAGGAAACTAAATGTTGACAACAGCGACAACCTCAAACAATTCCTTAATCATCAGATCAGTTACCTTGAATTTATGAAAAAAGACATAGAACTCTGGGGCAAGGCGAATATCAACACCATCAAGAACATCCTTGACGAGGCTCCGCTGATGAAAAACGCCAAGTCCACAGTGGCTCAACTAAAGAAAGCGGGGTACAAAACGGCTATAATAAGCTCAGGAATTTCAATGCTTGCAGAACGCGTTCAGCAAGAGCTCAAAATTGACTTCATGTTTGCAAACAGGATAGTAGCTGACAGAAATGGAGTCTTGACCGGAAAGGGACTTGAAGTTGTCAATCCCCTAAACAAGGAAGCAGTGCTCAGAAGGTTCGCTTCAGATCAGCATACGACTCCACAATGCTGTGCAGTTGTAGGAGACACCATTTTTGATGTTCCAATGTTTAGGGAAGCAGGTTTCAGCATCGCCTTTAATGCCGATGACAAACGAGTAAAAAAAGCTGCAAATGTCGCTGTTGAAGGCAAAGACCTTCAGAGAATACTTCCGTATATTATTCCCTAATTGCTTAAAAAAAGGGCCTACTCCGCATAGAGTTATAAAACAAAACCACGCGCGCGCTCATTCGTCTTACCCCATGATACTTTGCTGATTCAGCGCTCTCATATTATGTAGTCTTTCTCTCGTTTTGTCAGCTGAACATGCCTATTCAC
>CAYGVZ010000192.1:0-5963 GCA_964353475.1 uncultured Pirellulales bacterium
GAAGCGTCCAGGGATGAACGAGATTGTCGCGGTTGTCGCGCAGGTCATCGAGAAAGAGCTTGACGGTTCTGCGTGTACTGGATAACGCAGGATTCAGCCGCACGTTTCGTCTGCGGAGCATCTGCAGAACTTGGACGAGCAACTCGTTCAGATGTGCTGTCAGCAGTGAGACGGCGCTGCCTGAGCGGTCGGATTTGACGGCCAGGGCGATTTGCTTAAAACACTGGTCTATCTCCGGCGTCGCGTGCCAGACGGGGACTTCGTTGTGGCGCAGGATACCGGTTAGTTCTTTGAGGTCGGTTCTGGTCATTACGACCCAGTTTGGCCAATGCCAGGCCTGGTTGGGTCTGCGGACGCCGACATCGAGGATGACCCAGTGCAGCCGGCCTGCTTCGACATTCGGATTGCCGACGCGGTGCACCTGCCACGGCCGGGTGATTGTAAGGTCGTTGGGCTGGAGCGTGAACTGCTGATTATCGACTGCGAACTCCAAATTGCCGGTTTCGAGGAAAGTAAACTCGATGCCCTCGTTGTGATGCCAGTCGAGCCCCCAGTCCTGCCGTCCCGCGGCGTCCCAGTAGCCGATGCTGCGAATACCCGGCAGGGCGGATTGAGGCAGGCGACTTCCGGGATAGTTGCCGCGTGCAAGAATTTCAATACCGACTTTCCCCTTGCGTGCGGCCCGCACCAGCGGCTCGCACGTATCGGCGTGGTAAGTCCTTCCGTGTTCCTTATATATTTGGGGCACTGCTGCCATAACGGTCGATTGCTTGTTCAATTTTATTCACTAAATGATATTAGACGACTATCAACGCCTGTAAAGATAGCATATTTCTGCTGAAAAACCGAGCCATTCTGCCTTTACGGGATGTTTAATTTCGTTTAGTTTTGAAAAATGCTGTCTTGGACAGGTCTGGCAGATATAATCGGTCGGGTGACATTGCGGAGAAGCCAAAATGAAACAGGCGGTAATTTTATCTGTCACGCTTGGACTAATCAGCCCGTTATTTGTCCTCGTTGGTTGCAGTTGCCCGGCGCACCGGGAACGGCCATCTCAATATGCCTGGCAGCAGACGGACAGCTCACTGGCTCTGGTCAGCGACGGCAACATTATCTGGCAGTTAAACTATGACAAGAACTATGACAAGCCCTACTTCCACCCGCTGGCCCTGACCGACGGGACAATTCTTACCGACTGCCGACCCGCCGACCATCCCTGGCACAGAGGACTGTGGTGGTCCTGGAAATTCATCAGCCGCCTCAATTACTGGGAAGACGACCCCAAGACACAACTGGCGCCGGGACGAAACGAGATAATTGATGTCGATGTCACGCCGTATAGAGACGGCAGCGCCGAGGCGCGAATCACGGTCAGCTATCATCCCCCGGGAAAGCCCGAGATACTTTCGGAGAAACGGCTGTTAAGAATAAGCGCTCCGGGTGCAGACGGAATTTACTGCATCGACTGGAAAAGCGAGTTCACAGCCGCAGACAAGGACGTGCTGTTAGACCGCACGCCGATTGTCGGCGAACCGTGCGGGGTCATCTGGGGCGGTTACGCGGGTCTTTCCGTCCGGCTGGCAAAAGAAGCCAAAAACTGGCAGGCCGCCGACAGCGAAGAACATAAATACGACAAAGAATTCAACAACGCAAAGGCACGATGGATTGATTACACATTCGAGGCAGCGCGCCCCGGCAAAGAAGCAGGCATAGCCGTTCTCGACCATCCGTCAAATGAGCGACACCCGACTCCGTGGTATGTAATCCTGGGTAAAGATATGCGGTATTTCAGTCCTGCATTCTTGTATTACGAACCATATACCCTTCCCTCCGGCAAGTCACTTACGTTACAATACCGCATTATCGTACACCCCGGCAGGACTGATTCGCAGTTTATCGAAAGGCAGTGGCAGAAATTCAGTAAATTGAAGAATCGGTGAGAAAATGAGGAAGAACAGATTTACCAGACGGCAGTTTATCAAAGCGGTTGCCGCGACGGCCGGCGTTCCATATCTTATCAGGTCCTCATCTCTGGGCGGCGAAACAACGCCGGCGGCAAGCGAGCGGGTTGTGCTTGGCCATATTGGCGTCGGCGGTCAGGGCAGTGCACTATTGGAGAACTTCCTCCAGGTTAAAGAAGCACAGTGTGTCGCCGTCGCAGACCCTATCAAAGAAAGACGGGACCAATGGGCGGCAAGAATTGGCTGCGATGCACACAATGATTTTCGAGAGATCCTGGCCCGTGACGACATCGATGCAGTGGTTGTCGCAACCCAGGACCACTGGCATGTCCCCATAGCCATAATGGCAGCCAAAGCGGGCAAGGATATGTACGTCGAAAAACCCCTTGGAATCAGCATCGAACACAACCAGAGGGTGCGCGAGGCGGTGCGAAAGTACCGTCGCATTTTTCAGTATGGAACCCAGCAGCGTTCGGACAGGAACTTTCGGTTTGCGTGTGAGCTGGCAAGGAACAAATACATCGGCGAAGTTAAAGAGATTCACGCCTGGTGTTCCGGCGGCGTCCACGGCGGCTCGACAAAAACAGAGCCCGTACCCGATGGGTTCGACTACGAAATGTGGCTTGGCCCTGCACCGGTCAAACCGTTCAACAGCGACCGCTGCCTGCGGACCGACGGCCTCAAAGGCACCTACCATATTTACGACTACGCCATTGGCTTCATCGCCGGCTGGGGGGCACACCCCCTTGATATTGCACAGTGGGGCAACAATACCGACAATACCGCACCGATTCTGTACGAGGGCAAAGGCGAACTGCCGACCGAAGGGCTGTTTGATACGACTCTCGACTGGGACATTAAGTGCACTTATGAAAACGGCGTCAGGATGCGATTTATGAGCGCCAAAACTGCCAGCCCCGTCGTCCGTAAGTACAGGCCGATGAATGACCACGGTACCACCTTCATCGGCGACAAAGGGTGGGTGAGCGTTGACCGGGGCGGCATATACGCCGACCCGGCGGAACTGCTCAACATAAAGCTCAAAGCAGAGGATTTGCACCTCTACGAAAGCAACAACCATTATGCGAATTTTGTTCAGTGCGTCTTGAACAGAAAAGACCCTATCAGTCCCATCGAGGCAGCGGTGCAGTCCGACTTTATAAGTCACCTCAGCGACATTGTCGTCCGCACCGGCCACACCGTCAAATGGGACCCAAAAAAGGAAAAGATTATAGACGACCCCGAGGCCGAGCGCTATACCACCCGCGCGATGCGAAGCCCCTGGACTCTGTAGCAAATCGCCAAAAGAATAGTTTGTGAAAAGAAGGAGAAAAAGATATGGGTAAAGTGAGCGCAGGAGTCAATCTTGAATTCATCAGGCACGCAGATAAGCCGCTTCAGTGGGGTTTGGAAAAAGCCGCGGAACTGGGCTTTGAGTACGTCGAGCCCTGGGTACATCTTGGCAGGGAACTGATGAGCGAGGCGGGATACTACGCCACGATTTCGATGTATGAAGACCCGATTCGCATAAGAAAAATGGCCGAGAAGGCGGGCGTGAAACTGTCCGGGTTCTCGTGCCACACGGCCCTGTGCAAGCCCGACGTGAGCGGCAACTACCTCAAGCAGGCCATTCGCTTCGCGGCTGAGGCGGGAGCGCCTGTTGTATGCACGGATGAGGGGCCCAAACCAAAGTGGACAACCGAAGAAGAAGATTTCATCCTGATGAAATACACGCTGACCGAGGCGGCGGCGTTCGCGGAGAACCGCGGCGTATTCATCGGGCTTGAATGTCATCAGCAGTACAGCAAGACCCCCGCTGGACTTGACAGGATGTATAAGTTAGTCAAGTCGAAGAGTATCGGCATCAATTTCGATACGGGCAATGCATATCTTGCGGGCGAAGACCCGCTCAAGTGGCTCGAAAGCATCAAGGACCGATTGGTCCATATGCACGCAAAGGATATCTCGATTCAGCACTCAAAAGCCGAACGCGGCAAGGTGACGGGGACGCCCGCCGGCTGTGCCTGCGGTGACGGAGTCATCGACTGGAAGAAAGTCATCGAAATATGCAAGTCGGTTAAACGCGACATTGTTCTGAGCGTCGAGTGCGGGACGGTCGAGCAGGCCGAAAGAAGCATCAAGCATCTAAAGAATCTCCTGAAGTAAACGACAGGGAAAGGAGCACGTTATGTCCGACAAGAAATTAAATCGAAGACAGTTTATGCACAGGGCGTCCGCGGCGGCGGCAGCTTTTGCGGCGATGGGGACATCACAACAAGGCCGCGCGCAAACGACAAGCCCCAATGAACGATTGGGCGTAGGATTCATCGGGTGCGGCGGTCGCGCCAACAGTCACCTGCAAACAGTCCACTGGCTTAAGACCGACGGCAAAGAGCCGGTGGATATTGTCGCGGTGAATGATGCGTATAGACCAAGAATGCAAAAGGCGGCGGAGGGCTATGGCGGCAAGCCATACAGCGATTACCGCGATTTGCTCAAAGACCCCAATGTCGATGTTGTCTGCATTGCAACCCCCGACCACCACCACGGCTATCAGGCGCTCGACGCGGTTAAGGCGGGCAAGGACGTTTATTGCGAAAAGCCGATTACCCACTGGCGGCAGTTCGAGCTGACCAAGCAACTGGCGCACGAAGTAGCCAAAAGCGGCAGGGTATTCCAGGCGGGCACGCAGGGTATGTCGGATTCCGCCTGGCATCAGATGAAAAAACTTATTCAGGATGGTCTCATCGGCCGGCCTATTCAGGCCGAGTGCGGCTATTTCCGCGTGGGCGACTGGGGCGAACGCGGTATGCAAATTGACGACCGGAACGCCAAACCCGGCGAGGACCTGAACTGGGAGGCATTTCTGGGCGACTCGCCCAAGAAGGACTTCGATGTAAGCAGATATTTCCGATGGCGGATGTACGAGGATTATGCGGGCGGCCCCTGCACGGACCTCTATCCGCACTCGCTGACGCCGGTCGCATATATGCTCGGAGTCAAATTTCCTTCGGTGGTCGTCGCAACGGGCGGCAAATTCCGCTACAAGGAACGCGAGGTTCCCGACACGTTCAATATGCTTATCGACTATCCTGAAAAGATTACCGTCGCCGTATCAGGCACGCAGGGCAACAACTACAAATCGGCCCTGGGCGGCAGAGGCGCCGGCTGTAACATTCCCGTCATCCGCGGGTGGGAAGGGACACTTACCATCATTAACAAGGAAATCGCGTTTATTCCGCAGGAGCAGGATTACCTCGTGGAGGCGTCCAAGGCAAAGCCGCAGCGGTTCAAAATCGAGCACGATGAGGACCAGGTCGAGTTCTGGCGAACATTCCTCAGCCGCTGCCGAGAAAAGAACCCCAATACGCTCAGCCCGATGGACCTTGCCTACCACGTCCAGACGGCCTGCCAGATGGCGATGCTCGGCTTCCGCGCCGGCAAAACCGCCAAATTCGACGCCGAAAAAGAGCAAATTGTTCTGTAATCCGGGGTCTTTCGTGATATCTGAAAGGGCTGGCGGTTGTCAGCCCTTTTTATTTGCGCGGACGCAGAGTGGCGCCATTTATGATAAAATAACTTTGCTATGATTAGACAATGGACGCAGTGAAAGCTCCGATTTAAGGAAATCGAGAATCATAAGTCAGAAATTGCAAATCGACATTATTGACGCCGGCCTGGCCAAGTTCACAGATACCCTCGCCTTGCAGGATCGGCTGGTTGAGCAAAGACGCGGTGGGCAAATCGGCGATATGGTGATAATCGTTGAACATCAGGTGGTGATAACGTCGGGGGCAAGACGGACGGCGAATAAGCTGCCTATATTTATTTGGGGCGCAACGAGATGATACAGATGATTCGCAGGAATGCTCGATACATGTTTTCGGTAATGCTCGCACTCCAACTCCTCGCGGCCGCTTCAGTCAGCGCCGACGCCGCCCGTCCGCGAGAAAAAGACACGCTTGTAATAAAAACGCAGCTCGTGACAGCCATTCTCTCACA
>CAYGVZ010000193.1:0-5955 GCA_964353475.1 uncultured Pirellulales bacterium
GTACATCGCAGTGCCGCCGTCGTAGAGCGATGCATTCGCGGCCTGCATATCGGTCAGCCGGCAGATTGCGGACTGGTACTCGTAAATCGCCTGCAACGTCCCCTGTGAGACCTCCGGCTGGTAGGGCGTATAAGCCGTGTAGAACTCGCTGCGAGAGATTATCGAATACACCGCCGCGGGGATAAAATGGTCATAGAATCCGCCGCCTAAAAAAAGCGTCAGGTCTATCGAGTTCTTGCCCGCCAATTCTGCGAGCTTGTTGCGCACTTCCTGCTCGGTAAGACCTTCGGGCAGATTGAATGAATCGCACAGCAGCCCGCGAGGGATGTCCGCGAAGAGGTCTTCCATCGTCAGGCCGATATCGGCCAGCATCTGTTTCTGCTGCTGAGGGGTATTCGCTATAAAAGGCATAATTCCGCTCACAGTCCTTTCAGGTATTCCTCGTACTGGGCCGCGTTCATAAGGTTCTTAGTTGATGCGGAGTCGGTAATTTCCATCCTGCAAATCCAGCCCTTGCCGTAGCAATCCTGGTTTATCAGCTCGGGCTTGCCGTCAACCTCGGTGTTTACTTCGGTAACTTTGCCTGCCACGGGCGAATAGACGTCGCTCGCCGCCTTGGTGCTCTCGACGACCGCAAGCTCTCCCTTCTGCGCGACCTGCTTTCCGACATCAGGCAGCTCAACGAACACCAGTTCGCCTAATTGGTTCTGTGCATAATCGGTAATGCCGACGGCGGCGGTCTTGCCTTCAATCTTCGCCCATTCGTGGTCTTTGGTATAAAGCAATCCTTTAACAACCATAGCTGCGACTCCAATCAGAATTTTTCGAACCGACTTATTACTTCGCCTGCGATATCCGGCACTGCCTGCCGGCCTCGCTCGATGCACTGCAATCTGCCTTTGCTTTTCTGGCTTTCGCTCCGCGCAATATAGTAAATACCTGCTGTGCCGCGTTCGGTCACTTTTTCTTTCTCGGCATAGACAATCGCGATTTGCCTGTCGCCGGCTTTGGCGCAGCTTGTCACCCAGCCGATGCAGACGCCGTTTTCATCAAGGACGCCGTCGCCCGGCCGAACAGGCCGGATGCCGTGTGCGCCTGACAAGGCGACCCTTACGACCTTCATATTGAATGTGGCGGCGTTATTTTCAATCGGCGTTTTACCGATGAAAAACTGCTTATCGAGTTTTACTGCCCAGCCATAACCGGCCTCAAAGGGCGAGATGTTGTGTTCGCCGGCCAGCTCGTGGCCATAAAGCGGCAGCCCTGCCTCGATGCGCAAACTGCCGCGTGCCCCAAGTCCACAGGGCAGTGCGTCGAATGATTTGCCCGTCTCCAGCAATCTTCGCCAGAGTTCGACGGCGCTGTCGGGATGAACTAAAAGCTCGAAACCAACCTTTGCGCCGGTGTAGCCCGTGCGCGCAATTAAGCAGTCGATTCCGGCAACCGCCCCTTCGATGAAATGAAACGACTTCAGATTCTCAACAGAAACGGCGACCGCCTTGTCGGCCATCAGGGCGGCAATAACCGCCGTCGAGGCCGGACCCTGCAGCGCTATATCGACCCTGCAATCATTTCCTCCGGTTGTCAGGCGCATATCCCGAATGCCGGGCCGGTATTCGAGGCGACTGCGTGGGTTAGATGCGTCGATGGGTACTTTGCCTGCCAGCAGCGCGGCAAAGTACGCCTTAATCT
The DNA here is from genome assembly GCA_964353475.1 of uncultured Pirellulales bacterium. GTDB lineage: Bacteria > Planctomycetota > Phycisphaerae > Sedimentisphaerales > Anaerobacaceae > CAYGVZ01. The sequence continues at coordinate 1,693 of CAYGVZ010000193.1, forward strand.
TCGGCTCATTGGCGGCGTTGACCACCACCAAGAAGTTGTCCGCGGTTCGGCGGTAAACAATAATGTCATCGAGCACGTTGCCGGCAGCATCGAGGATATAGTTGTATTGTGCTGCGCCGACTGCCAGCGCGCCTATCTGGTTTGTCGCCACCGTGTCTAAAAACGCCTCGGCGTCGCCGCCTTTTACCTCGAGCACGCCCATATGCGTACAGTCGAAAATCCCGGCGGCATTGCGAACCGCGGCGTGTTCAGCGGCAATCGACGAATACCACAGCGGCATCAAATAACCGGCAAAATCAGCGATATGCGATTTGTCGGTTAGCTTGAGGTGCTCCTGATACAGAACGCTGCCAGCCGGCTCCTGCTGTGCCAGCTCAAATACAAATGTGTCTGCTGCCCTTTTTTGCGCCAACTTCGGCCTCCTTGCACTGATTTATCCAGCGGGCAACAATAAAAAAAATTGCGCCGAAGTCAAGACAATAAAAGGCGCCCTCGCCCTGCGGGCGCAGGATGCAGATGCCTGTGCCATCGACCAAAGTTACTATCTTAGCGGCCAGTTGTAGGGGCAGTTGCAGAGCCACTCATAGACGAACAATTTCAGGTCATCCAGATTTACCTGACCATTGCCGTCTAAGTCGGCGGGGAGTTGACTGCCTGTTTCAAGCCAGTAGTCGGCAAAGACGGCAAAGTCGTCGAAGTTGACTATGCACAACGGCCCGCCGGGCCAAAAACCGCCCAAAAGTTCATAATCACCGCCTGCCGAGTACGCAGCATCGGGCTGGCCGATTGTTCCCGTCAGCACATATTGTCCGCCGCTGCTTTGCCCGCCGCCGCCATCAACCGTGCTCCACACAATCTGGTAATCTCCATAGCCGACTGACGCAAAGGCAACAGCCAGAATCAGTATATATCCACAAATTTTTGTCTTCACTGCTGCACCTCTTTCGCATTGGAGAATTGATTCTGCAGTATTGTTTCTTGCAAGGCCCTAACCTCGGAGCGCAAAGAGTCTATCTGTTTCTGCTGTTCTTTAATTGCCTCAGTCAATATCGGGACAAGCTCCGTATATGAGACAGCTTTTTCACCTGCCGGACCTTCTCTGACTATCTCAGGCAGCACTTTCTCGACTTCCTGAGCAATGACCCCATAGTGTCTGCCCTCAGGAAATCCTTTTTCCTCATATTCAGATGTTTTCCACTCAAATGCCACTCCTCTTATACTTGTTATCTTGTCTATCGGTGAATCTATTGCTCCGATGTCCTTTTTGAACCGTAAGTCAGAACTCTGCCATCCGCCTGTTGAGTATGCGGTTCCACCGACGTACAGGGCGTATGCGCCCGGGTCTGTAGTTCCGATGCCCACGGCGCCGGCCTTGATAATCATATTCCTTGTCGCCCCGTCCGCCCTGAGAAATTCCACTCCGGCGGTATCATCATGGGCAACTATTTTCAATCCGCTTCCGGACTTTTTGTAGATTCTGGCTCCGCCGTAGAAAGAGACGCCTTTGTCATCATTACTCACAGCTATCTCAGCGCCGTTGACTATTAATCTGCCCGGTAGGCCGTCCGCTCCAGAGAACCAGCCGCCGTTTCCCCCTGCACCCGGCTGAAGAGTGATGTTTCCGCCGTCGGTGCCGTCGCCGGTTGGTCCGCCGGCGCTGTACCCGTCCTCTGCCTTTAACGTGATGCCAAGTCCATCTTGTCCGGAGTACGCCGTCCCTCCGGCCGCATGAAGTATCCCTGTCGGCGCATTTGTCCAGATGCCGACCTTGCCGTCAGAAGCGACAAACACCCCCTGACTGCCTGCCCCGTAGGAAAGCCAATTACCATTAAGCCGGATGTTTTGCGTTGCAGTATGATTTCCGAGATTATCTCCTGTGCTTGCAGGGGTCTGCCAGATTGCAAGACCGGCAGCATCAGAGGTAAGAACCTTGCCCGCTGCCGGCGAGCCGCCGGTAATCTTGACCTGTCCCGCAACCTCCAGCTTTGCGCTAGGGGTTGTGGTGCCGATGCCGACATTGCCCGATACGCCGGAGTACATATTGCTTCCTGAGATAATCCAGTCGGAGTCCGCACTGCCGCCGCCGCTGCCGGCAGTTTTAGCATAAAGAGCATAAGGCGTCGCCGTGATGTTCTGCTTGGGTGCCAAAGCTGTGTACGCATTGGGGTCGTTCAGGTCGCCAGCTCTGACGCCGATCTCCAGCCAGCGTGTGTCACCGTTAAAGGCATTGGTGTCATTAAAATCGAGCCCGACAGTGAAATACCCATCCAGCACATCGACATCATTTCTTATTACCGCCTGGCCTATCTGTGTTGGCGCGGTGAAGTAATAATCATCGACAATACTCAGGTCTTGCGCAACGCCATTTGTGGACGTTATCGAATAGTCCCAGCCGGTAATGTCGCTGAATGTGGTCCCGGTGGCATCTGCTGCGAAAACGCCGTTTGTGATAGGTTGAATGAGTTGGCCGTTGGCACCGGACAGATACACGCTATCGAGCCTGTACCAGCTTCCTGCCGCGGACCCATCCCAGGCGGCCTGCTCGTGCTCAATTTTTATAGTCAGATTGTTCTTGGTAATTTGGGAAGGTATTGCCTTGGTATATCGCTTCCACGTTCTGCCGTCCGCGCCGGTTGCGGTGCCGCTGTAATAGTCATAGTGGTCCGGATTGCAGCCCTCGTTGTAGCCCCAGCAGTCGCAGCGGATTGTATCGGTGGCGGTGTTGACGCCGTCCGAGAAGACAATTGCGATATGCCAGGCATAACGGGCGCTGGTCGAATACCCGTCGCCGCTGACCCATAGAGTGACGTAGTTGCAGTCGGTGCTGATTGGTTGTTCGGTCCAGAAATACTGAAAGACATTGAGATAACCGCCTGCGGCTGCGCTATTGGTGGTGACGGACGAAAAGACGGACTTGTCCTCCTCTGAGTCAAAGAGCTTGAACTGCAGGTCATAAAGCCCGTCCGCCGGCTGGTTGTTGTCGATTAGCCGGCCCTGATAGGTAAAGGCCGTCCCCACCGGCTCCGCCAGGCCAACGGGGCCGAAGCAGAGAACTACTGCAAAGAGCACTAACAGGATGTTAGAGATTCTTGTCCGTTCCATTTTTCTGCCCTCTCAAAAATTTGTCCGCCCTTCGCTTGACGGATTGGTTATGTTTAACCGGCGCGAGCTGCGCGCACCGATTGCGCTCGGGCGAATTGCTTTGAGCACCTCTCCACGCGCGCCTCATTTTCAACTCCAGTACTACCTTTGCCCTCAGCCAAAGGCGATAGTATTACACACCAGAGCAGGTTTCATGTCAAGAACTTTCTCGCTTATTCCAGCACGCCCGTCTGCGAGCGACAATTCCAGGAGTTAATATACCGAATTTTCCACCTCAAAGGCGAGTTGCAGGGGCAGTTGTCGAGCGATTCATAAATGAGCATCTTCAAACCTTTGAGGTACACCTTATGTTGCCGTCGATGTCGGCGGCTGGCTCAGTTCTTCTTTATCACGGCGCACTTAATGAATTTTTCCAACAGGGCGGAATCAGACGGGGTGGTGGCCTTGACTTTTGCGCCGTACAACATTGCGTAATTGCTGCCGCCGGAACTGTCATTTGCATCGAAATTCTCGCACTCAACGCATATTGTGGCCCGGGGGGCGTTTTTGGTATAGTGCGACGACAGAACGTACCCCTTGTAAAGGATGGACCAGCCGACCGGGGCAGTGTGAGTACCCCAGATGACGGTGGTGGGGGCGTCCGCGTAACATACCGCTGCCTTGATATATCGCGCCGCGGTAATGCCCGTTGGCAAATAGGTGGTTGCACAGGTGTGGAGGGGGTAAAACATCGCCCCGTCAACAGCCATCGTCCCGCCCGGGTCGCCGGTTTGAACGACGATTGCCTCGCCGCCGCCGGCCTGGTCGAGGTGTCCCGCGTAGCCGAAACCGTAGTATATCCGGCTGCTTCCGGACGGGGCGTTGGCGTCTCCCCAATGGGTAAAGACGCTGCCGCCGACGGATGTGTCGTTGCCGTCACTGCGGGCGATGGCGTATGGCACAGGGGTGATTCTCTGCCGGGGTTGGAGAAGCGTGTACTCGTTGGGGTCATTTTGGTCGCCGGGCCTGACGGCGACCGCAAGCCAGGAGGCGCTGTCGCCGAACACGTTTCCAAAATCAAGCTCAACGGTAAAATAGCCGTCGATGACGTTGACCTCGCCGCGGTTCACATCAGCGCCTGTCTGAAGACCGCCCACGAGGGCATCGTATAGCTTGAACTGT
>CAYGVZ010000194.1:0-5941 GCA_964353475.1 uncultured Pirellulales bacterium
AAATCAGTGGATTTTTGGCGTTCGATTCCTTGGTGAAGAATGCGTTTGGCACTCTTCCAGACGCTTTTGATTACAGAGAGAATGTAGCTGAATATCATAGCAAGCTGTCGGAGTTCGCCCAATTTCAAGTGGGGGCACTACTAGCGGACGCCCTGAGCATATTTCTTGACCCCCTGTGTTATGACGGGGCATAAGAAGGAGAAAAACATGCCGCCCAATGAAGAAAATGAGAACCGAGAGCGCAGGTCTATGCTAGGGACTGAACGTTGTGAGGAGGTGAGGATTGTCTGCACATCAGCAGACTTCGTAAGAGCTGCGCACGAGGCAATGATGAGAATTAAGAAAAGAACCGCGTCGGCACAGGAGCCGCCAAGCGGGTCATGAAGGGCTGGCAGAGGAGGAAGTTCTGTCAGGAAGACAGGAAGGCCACAGCGTAGGAACGCTGCGGCCGCTGGTAGTGGCCTTTCTGTACAAACAGAGGAAGGAGTTATTTTAGTTTTATGTCGCCGAAGCTGGTCTTCAGTACCAGTTTCCCCTCACCCTGACCGATTGCCCCCTTTATGTGGTCTTTGCTGATTCTGCCCTGGACGGTAACGGGCATCGAGGTTTCAATCTCGCCGAAGCCGGTTTCGAGGTTTATCCCGCCTGCGAAATTCTTCGGTATGGACGCCCTGATGGCGCCATAAGAGGTATCCAGTTTGGCCGACATATTTGCGGGGCAGGATTCGGTAAAATCAACGTCAATTTCTCCAAAACTGGTATTGGCGATAAAATCGGATGACGTTACCTGTCTGCCCGTAATCGCGCCATAAGAGGTATCAACGTCAATTTTGCCGGTGACGTTGTTCATTCGCACTGCGCCAAAGCTCGTATGACCTTTTATCTCGCCCTCGATATCCTTGAATGCAATCTCGCCAAACGAGCTGCTGCATTCGATGCCGGTTTTGTGAGGTATGGTTATGTCAAAATCGACTCCAATGGAACGATTGTGCGCCAGATGCGGCTTCATTGTCCTGACTACCAGGGTTTTGCCCTGCTGCTCGAGGCGAATCTCAACGTTATGCGCGATTTCGTTGGCCTCTTGGGCAGTTGGCGCGTTGGCGGTGATGTGCGCGGCAACGCTGCACTCGGTCGTCTCGGCGCCGGTGACGACGACCTTGCCGAAGGACGTATCGACCGCGAGCTGCTCCACATCCGCCATCGGAGCGGCGAGTTGTTCGCTTCGTTCGGCCTTTGCCTGCGGCCAGCCGCCGATATTGATGCAGCAGCCCGCGAAGACAACCAGCACGCCAATCAACACGAACAGCAATATGTTTGAATGATATCGTTTCATTTTTCGTCTCCTTTAATATGTCAGGCAGCTTCCCTGAGCATTGTCCAACTTTGCACTTAACCTGCGCCATATCATAGGCGCCCGATGTTACCGTTTCGTTACGGTATTATCCTTTTTTGCCGATTTTCTGCAAATCCTATTTCTCATAGGTAATCGCCCCTGGCGCAATTCACGTTCGCAGGTGGCATTTGCCTGGCAAATCGTCATTGCGAGGCCCGCCCGCCTCGGCTTGACTCGGCTGCGTCCCGCCGAGTCGAGACGGGCCGTTTTGGCCGAAGCAATCTCTTTGATGCAGGTTTTGAGATTGCTTCGCTTCCTCCTTCGCCATCGCTACGGAGGACGGGTCGCTCGCAATGACCCCGGGCAGGTGTTTACCTACAAAGCTGAAGTGCGCCCGGCGGTTATCATCAGGACAAAACTTGCAACATTTCATTGGCCGTCTATAATCATCGCAGATAAACCTCGGAAGTGACTTGGAAGGCAAAATAGCAAGAATGGCATTTTCCTGAAAGGCAGGTGCAGTATGACGGAAGTATCGCAAGTGCAGGGGTCTGAGGCAGCGAGCCAGTCGCCCGAACAAATCCCGAAGGATGTCCGCAACTGGGCCACCGCCTGCCATCTGGCGGGTCTTGGCTGGCTGTTGTGGTGGATTGTGCCGTTTGTGGGCGGCGTGCTCGGCTCGCTGATTCTGTGGCTGATAAAGAAAGATGAGCATGGTTTCATCAGTGAGCAGGGCAAGGAGGCGCTCAACTTCCAGATTTCGATGCTCATATACTGGCTTGCCTCCGGGCTGCTTTGCCTGTGCGGGATTGGTCTTGTGCTGATACCGATAATCGCCGTCGTTGATTTTGTGCTGACGATAGCCGCGGCGATACGAGCCAACAGCGGCCGGTCGTACCGATATCCCCTGACGATACGTCTGGTTAACTGACGTGCTGCACTTCCAACCGAGTATCCGACGATGTCCACCTTGTAACGGGTAGTACCCCGCGGGACGTGATAATGCCGCACAAAGACGACAATAAGGAAGCCAAGGTCGCCGTCAACAAGAAGGCATACCACAGCTTCGAGATAATCGACCGGTTCGAGGCGGGTATGCACCTTTTGGGCAGCGAAGTAAAGTCACTTCGCGGCGGGCAGGCGGACCTGAGCGGCTCTTACGCGAGGGTCATTAACGGCGAGTGCTGGCTGATTGGGACAAAAATCGCCCAGTACCAGCAGGCGGGGGTCGCGGGTCACAAGCCGGACAGGAAGAGGAAGCTGCTGCTGCACAAGTCCGAGATTCGCCGGCTAATCACCAAACTTGAACAGCGCGGCTTTACACTCGTACCTTTGCGGATATACTTCAGCGACAGGGGACTTGCCAAGATTGAGCTTGGCCTGGCCCACGGCAAAAGGAAATATGATAAGCGTCGTTCAATCATCGAACGGGAGCAGAAAAGGGATATGGACAGGGGCAGCAGGAGATTTCGCAAATAGTTGTGCCGCGATATATCGCGGGGAGTAATGAGCTATGGGTGAGCAGGAGAAGGAAGCCGAGAAAAAAATTATCGTTGACGAGGACTGGAAGCAGCAGGCACAGAAAGAAAAGGACGTGCTCGCCGCGCAGGAAAAGGCCGACAAGGAGAAACAGAGAAGAGAAAAGCGCAGGGGTCGGCTGCCCAAAGGCGACTTTGCCGCGCTTGTCAGTATGCTCGTGACCCAGGCGATGTTCTCCCTGGGGCTGATTGCGGTTGAGGGACAGGAGCCGCGCGAGCCGGACCTCGAGCTGGCAAAATACAACATCGATATGCTTGAGGCCCTCGAAGAAAAGACCAAAGGCAACCTCACGGAAGCCGAGCAGAAGGTGCTGACGGGTATGCTTAACGAAGTGCGGATGGCTTACGTGAAAGTGGCGGGCTGAGCGGCTTGGCGACGATACTGGATAACATCATTGCCGACAAGAAAGCAGAAGTCGAGAGCCGCAAGGCGGCCTGCCCGCTCGAAGAACTCAGAGAGCAGTTGCAACTGCTGCCCAAGTGCCGCAATTTCTACAAGGCAGTTACCAAACCAAATCCGCGGGGGCTTAACATCATCGCAGAGATAAAGAAGGCGTCGCCCTCGGCAGGCGTGATTTGCCGGGACTTTGCTCCTGTTACGATTGCCAGGACCTATCAGAAATGCGGCGCAGACGCCATCAGCATCCTCACTGACGAAAAATATTTCCAGGGCCGGCTCGAATACATCGAGCAGGTCAAGCACGCAGTTGACTTACCCGTCCTGCGAAAGGATTTCATTATCGACCCCTGGCAGGTTTATGAGTCGCGCATCGCAGGGGCGGATGCGATACTTCTGATAGCAGAGGCGCTTAAGGGCGGTGAACTTATGGACCTGATGATTACTGCAACTGAGCTGACACTGACGGTCCTGTTGGAGGTCCACGACGCTGATACGCTGCTGCAAGTTCGCAGCTTAATCGGTTTTCCGACTAAGGGCTACAGCGTGTTAGGCATCAACAACCGGGACCTTGCAACGATGCAGGTGGACGTGAATACGACCAGCCGACTGGCGGCCCTGGTCGATAATACGAAAGAGCTTGTGGCCGAGAGCGGCATAAAGACCCGCGCCGACGTCGAGAAACTCAAAAAAGCAGGCGTCAGCGCGGTACTGATAGGCCAGACGCTCTGCGAGAGCAGCGACATAAGTGCAAAATTCAGAGAACTATTCGACTGACGGCACCGGGCCGGGATTGAGAACGCTTCTATGGAAACAAGACGTGATTCAGACGCCGTCAATGCCCAGCCGCAAGGCCAGCCATACCGGGGCGAGGTCGTCTATATTTATGCTTATGATGTTGCATACGATATCCAGCGAGAACCGGTAGAGATGATTCTCTCCCAGCCGACAAAGGACTATTTTGTCGGGCCGAGCAAGCGCATCCCAAAGCAGATATTTTTCTATCGGCCGCGGATGGCCGAGTTTGCGCCTGAGAGGCGGAAGCTGTGCAGCGGCGAGACGGTCGAGGTCAGGAAAAGCGTAAAACTTTTCGGGGTCGGCGCGATGACCATTCGGGTCCGCGTGCCCTTCACAGTTGACCGGCTGGAAGAACTCGTCGCCTATCACGATTTGAAATTTGCCGAGCGAGATTTGGCGGAAGAGGTGGCGGATTTCGCCGAGAGCGTCCGAAAGGACCTTGCGCCTTACTGTGTTCGTCCGGTGCCGATGCTGATGCAATCGGAGGCATATACCGTGTTTTGCCTCGATAATCTGCCGGGAGCCGCAGAAAGGCACGGGATGCGGGCCGAGGACTGGCTGACGGCAAACAGAAGACGCGTGGCGGCGCTGCTTATGCAGGAAGAAAATCCCGCCGCCCTGTCTGAGCAGGAGGTCTGCGAGTCCACCGAGCGATACTTGAGCTACTACGGGGACGACCTTGTGGTCGTTGACTGGGATTCGGCGATTGTGGCAGGCCAGCAGGAGGCATTGGACGACGTCCTGCATATAATGGAGCTTGCAAACGTGCAGTTGGTAGAGCTTGCGACTTATGACAGGATTCTGGATGAGGCGCTTCAGCTTGCCTATCGTGACGTGAACAGGCAGAAAGCGCGTTCGACTCGGCAGGTGCTGCAAAACCTGCGAGAGATTCGCATTGACCTTGCCCGGCTGAGCGATGAACTGTCGAACATAACGAAGTTCTTCGGCGACTGGCACCTGGCAAAGACGCACAGGAACCTGTCGGACAGATTCCACCTCGCCGACTGGCAGCGCATCATCGGCGAAAAAATGAGGACACTGGACGGCCTGTATCAGATTCTGCAGCAGGACAGGTTCAATTCGCTGATGTTCCTGCTGGAGGCAACGATTGTCCTGCTGTTCATAATCGACCTTGTTATCCTGCTGGTCAAGGCATAATACGGTTATGTATTATCTAACTTTGGTTGCCATCGGCCTTGCTATGGGTGTTTTCGGCGGGCTTTTAGGTATAGGCGGCTCAATCGTTATGATTCCCGCGCTTGTTTTTGCATTCGGCGAGAACCAGCACCTCTACCAGGCCGCCGCGATGATATGCAATTTTTTCGTCGGCCTCTCATCTGCGCTTGTGCACCGCGAGGCCGATGTGCTGGTGGTGCAGGTTCTAAAGTGGCTTGTCCCCTCGGCGGCAATTGCGACGATAGCAGGCGTAGCCCTTAGCAACTACTGGTGGTTTGCCGGCCAGAACAGTTACCTGCTTGCGCGTATTTACGGGTTCTTTCTGCTTTACATCATCGCGTACAACCTGCCGCGGTTCTGGTACAAGCCCCGCGGCGGGCCAAATGGCTTCGGCATCACGGCGGCAAGACATCCAGCCATTCTTTCGGTTCTGTGCGGCGTGCTCACCGGCATCGCATCGGGCCTTGTCGGCATCGGAGGCGGCATCATCGCCGTCCCCGCCCAGCAGCTTTTCCTGAAAATGCCCCTCAAAAGGGCCATCAGCAATTCCGCTGCAACCATTGTTGCCGTCGCAGTAGTCGGCGCCGTTTACAAAAACATCACCCTGCCGCAGCATAATATCCTGATAACCGATTCGCTGATGATTGCCTTGTTCATTACGCCCGGCGCGGGCTTAGGCGCAATCATCGGCAGCAAGCT
>CAYGVZ010000195.1:0-5902 GCA_964353475.1 uncultured Pirellulales bacterium
GTGATAAATATGCTGCGGATACAGTTCGAGCGGCTGGGCGGTCATCCTTTCCCATCGGTTCGGGAATACTCGCATTATTTCGGATTGACGGGGGAGCGGATGAAGAGGGCCAAGCCGGATATCTTAGTGATGCACCCCGGGCCCATCAATCGGGGAGTGGAGATTGAAAGCGAGGTGGCGGACGGTCGCAACAGCGTTATCCTGCAGCAGGTAACAAACGGAGTTACAGTAAGAATGGCGGTACTATTCTTAGTGAATCAGGCGGCGGCACAGGAGACAGCAGTCGGTTGAGAGCAGGCGGTTCAGGCGAGATGAATATGGCGAAAGAATTACTGATAAAGAACGGGCGGGTGATAGACCCTGCAAACGGGATAGACAAGAAATGCGACGTGCTGATAGAGGACGAGAAGTTTGTCACGGTAGGCAGGGTCGCTAAGCCGGTTAAGAACGTTATTGACGCGAGCGGGAAACTGGTTGTGCCGGGGCTGATAGATATTCACGTTCATTTCCGCGAGCCGGGAGACGAGGAGGAAGAAACGATAACAAGCGGGTCGGTGGCGGCGGTGGCGGGGGGATTCACATCGGTAGTATGTATGCCGAATACAAAGCCGCCGATTGAGAATGAGACGGACGTGGAATACGTGCACCGCAAGGCAAGGCAGGCGAGAAAGACGCACGTTTATACGATGGGTGCGATAACGAAGGGACGGGAGGGCGCTGAGCTTGCGGAGATGGGGTTTATGGCGGAGGCGGGGGCGGTAGGGTTCACCGACGACGGGAACGGCGTGCAGGATGCAGCGGTGATGTTAGGGGCGCTGAAGTATGCGGCGATGCTGAACGTGGTTATTGCACAACACTGCCAGGACGACCGTATCGCGGGCAATGGGGTGATGAACTCGGGGTATTATTCGACGATACTGGGGCTGCCGGGGCTGGACCCGTTAGCGGAAGAGGCGATGCTGTGGCGCGATATACAGCTCGTCAAGAAGCTGCGTAAGGGGCGAGTTCGGTATCATGCGCAGCACATATCGACGGCGGGAGCGGTGGAGCTTGTGAGGAGTGCGAAGAAAGAGGGGCTGCCGGTTACGTGCGAGGTTATGCCGCACCATTTGCTTTTGACGGAGAAGTGCTGTGCGGAGTACGATACGAATTGCAAGGTGAACCCGCCGCTGCGGACCGAAAGGGACATCGAGGCGTTGAAGGGTGCGATTGCGGACGGTCTTGTTGATGCGCTTGCGAGCGACCATGCGCCACATTTGCAGAGCGAGAAGGAGCTGGAGTTTTCCGCGGCGCCGTTCGGGATAGCGAGTTTGGAGTGCGGGCTGGGGCTGTACGTGAAGGCGTTGATAGAGCCGAAGGTTGTGGACTGGCCCGGGCTGATTCGGCTTATGACGGCGGGGCCTGCGGGAGTTATTGGTGTTGACAAGGGGACGATGAGCAAAGGCAGGCAAGGTGACGTGACTATAATCGACCCGAATGCCGAATGTAAGATTGATGTGAACAAGTTCCGCTCAAAGAGCAGAAATTGTCCCTACAACGGCTGGAAAGTCAGAGGAAGAGTTGTGAAGACGATTGTCGGCGGAGAGATAAGGTACTCCGTTGAGCATTAAAGATGCCATTTATAATTGACGGGCACAATCTGCTTTGGACGGTTGCCAAGGGAGGCGAGGAGTTTGAGCCGGTTAGCGATGTGCGGTTATGTCATATTATCAGCAGATACCTGAAGCAGATTGCAGAGAAAGGCGAGATGGTATTCGATGGGACCGGGCCGCATGACAAGGGCGGGTTCGAGAATATAAGCAATCTTGAGGTGACATTTGCGGGGGCATCGAGCGACTGCGACACAGTCATTGAGCACAAGATAGACCTGAGTACGGCGCCGAGGCATCTGACGATAGTGAGCAGCGACAGGAGGTTGCGCCGCGCGGCTCGGGCAAGAAGAGCGACTGCGGTGAAGTCGGAAGAATTTTGGGCGGAGGTTCAGAAGGAGCTGGCCCAAAGACGGGCTGTAAGCGAGCCGCCGGGAAAGCGTCAGGGGATTACCGAAGGTGAGACCGAGAAATGGATGGAGATGTTCGGTCTTGAGCAGTGAGGTAGGCGGCGTGTGAGGCAGGGCAGGCGACAAGGTTATGCAGGACAGTGAGCAGAACAGAGAGCAATCAGCAGGGGAGTCAAACGCTCTTCGCGCCCAGGGGGTGGAACTTGGGCGATTCAAGACGATGGTTGACCTTGCGACGCACGGGTGGGCGATATCCGATTTGCGAGGGAATCTTGTCTATGCGAACGATAGTTTTGCCCGGATGCACGGATATGAGGTGCAGGAACTTGCGGGCAAGAGCATATCTGTTTTCCACACCGCCGAGCAGATGAAGCTGGTAGAGGAGGTTAACAGACGTCTTGCGGAGACGGGCGAGGGGATACTGGGCGAGGAGGTGTGGCACGTTCGGCGCGACGGAACTGAATTTGCGACGTTGATGAGCACCTGGGCTTTAAAGGGGGCGGATGGTCAACCGGAGTTTTTGTGTGCGACTGCGCTGGATATTTCTGCGCACAAGAGGACCGAGGAGGCGCTTGCCAGGGAGCGCAATCTGCTGCGGACACTTATAGACAGCTTGCCCGACCGGATTTACGTCAAGGACAGGCAAAGCAGGTTTGTTGCGTGCAACAGGGCGGTAGCGAATGACGCCGGTGCAGAGGTGCCGGACAAACTGCTGGGCAGGAGCGATTTTGACTTGTTTCCGGCGGACAAGGCGAAGGCCTACTACGCCGAAGAGCAGCGGATAATGGAGACAGGGCAGCCGATGATAAACGTGGAGAAGCCCGGCATCACGGGGACCGGCGACCCGAGGTGGGCGCTCAATACGAAAGTGCCTTGGCGGGACCGCAACGGCGAAATCATCGGCATAATAGGCGCCAACCGCGACATTACGGAGCACAGGCAGGCGGAGCAGGCGCTGCTGGAATCAGAGCAGAGGTACCGGACGGTTGTGGACAACATCGGGATAGGGGTATCGCTGATAAGTCCGAATATGGAGATACTGTCTCTGAATAACCAGATAAAGAAGTGGTTCCCGGGCATAGACGTAACCGGCCGGCCGCTTTGTTACAGGGAATTCAATCGCCCGGCGCGTGACGCCGTATGTTCGTATTGCCCCACGTACAAGACGCTGGAGGATGGCCAGGTTCACGAGGCGGTAACGGAGACGCCGGTGGGGGGAGAGATAAGGAACTACCGGATAGTTTCGTCGCCGGTAACTGACGAGAAGGGCAAGGTCGTCGCGGCGATAGAGATGGTGGACGATATTACCGAGCGCAAGCGCGCGGAAGAATCGCTTCGCCAGAGCGAGGAGCGGTATCGGCTGTTAGTGGAGCAGTTGCCGGCCATTACTTATACCGCTGCGCTGGATGAGGCGAGCACGACTTTGTACGTCAGTCCGCAGATCAAAGAGATACTGGGAATTTCTCAGTCGGAATATAAGGCGGAGCCGGATACGTGGCGAAAGCAGCTTCATCCCGACGACCGCGAACGTGTTATGTCGGAGGTAGCGCAGGCCCACAGGACGGGCTCACCGTTTGTCAGCGAGTATCGTATGACAGCCAGGGACGGGCATACGGTGTGGTTGCGAGACGAGGCACGCATTTTGAGGGATGGGGACGGCAGACCCTTGTACCTGCAGGGGGTGATGTATGATGTTACGGAACGAAAGCGGGCGGAGGAGGCATTACAGAGGGCTCGCGATGAACTTGAGATACGTGTGAAGGAACGAACGGCGGATCTGGAAAGGGTGGTAGGAGACCTGCAGAGCGAAGTTCTCGACAGGAGGCGCGCCGAGGAGGCGTTGCGCAAGGCGGAGGAGCGATTCAGGAAGATATTCGAGAACAGCGTGGTGGGTCTGTACAGGACGACGCCAGAAGGACGGGTATTGCTTGCCAATCCTGCGATTGTGAAGATGCTTGGGTACGAGTCCTTCGAGGAACTGGCGAAGGTAAACCTGGAGGAGAAGGGAATAGACGCATCGACTCCGCGGTCGGTTTTCAAAGAGCTTATGGAGAAGGAAGGTCGGGTAATCGGGCTTGAGTCGGTGTGGATAAGGCGGGACGGGACGAAGCTGTTTATCTGTGAGAGCGGGGTGGCGGTGCGGGATGAGCTGGGCAACGTGCTCTATTATGAAGGGACTGTTGAAGATATAACGGAGCGCAAGAAGGCGGAGGACAAGCTGCTGGCGTATCAGAAGCAGTTGCGGTCGTTAGCAGCGGAGCTGTCTCTGGCAGAAGAGCGTCTGCGGAGGCGAATAGCGACCGACATACACGATAACATCAGCCAGAATCTTGCAATTTCCAAAATGAAGCTTGATTCGCTTGCGGAATCGGCGAAAGACGGGGCGATGTCAAAGTCGATTGAAGAGGTGAGGGAACTTCTGGCGCAGGCGATAGAGAGCACGCGGTCGCTGACGTTCGAGATGAGTCCGCCAGTGTTGTATGAGCTTGGGTTTGAGGCGGCGGTCGGGTGGTTAGTGCGGCAGACCCGCCAGCGATATGGTCTGGAGATGGAGTTCATCGATGACGGACACGCCAAGCTGCTGGATGATGATGTCCGGGTGCTCCTGTTTCAGGCGGTGCGTGAGCTGACGGTCAACGTTGTCAAGCACGCAAAAGCGCACAAGGCGACGGTGTCAACTCGCAGGGTTCGCGGTAATATACGGGTAACTGTAGAAGACGACGGCGTGGGATTTGCCGCCTCGGAATCGTGGGATTATCGCAAGGGCGGGTTTGGGCTGTTTAGTATTCGTGAACGGCTGGACCAGGTCGGGGGGCGGGTGGATATACGGTCTCGCCCCGGGCGCGGGACGTGCGTGACGCTGATTGCGCCGTTGGACAGCAGGACAAAGGGCGGGAAAGGAAGGATAAAATGAGCATAAAGATACTGCTGGCGGACGACCACAGGATTACGCGACAGGGGTTGCGTTCGCTGCTGGAGAAGCAGGATGGGATGGAGGTCGTGGCAGAGGCCGAGAATGGCCGTACGGCCGTGCGATTGGTTGAGCAATTGGAGCCGGACGTGGTGATAATGGACGTTACGATGCCGGATATGAACGGTGTTGAAGCCGCCCGGCAGATAACGAGCAGAAGCCCCCAGATAAAGGTGATTGCCCTTTCGATGCACTCGGATACGCTTTTTGTAACCGAGATGCTTCGCAGCGGCGCCGCCGGCTATTTGCTGAAGGATTGTGCCTTTGACGAGCTGGCCAGGGCGATACGGACGGTGATGGACGACAAGACGTACCTAAGCCCCTCGATATCTGGTATTGTTGTGGAGGATTATCTGCATCGGCTGTCGAAGCCGGATTCGTCGAGTTCGGAGGTGCTCAGCGACCGCGAGCGAGAGGTGCTGCAACTGATGGCGGAGGGCAATTCGACCAAGCAGATAGCGATGAAGCTGCACGTGAGCGTCAAGACGGTTGAGACGCACCGGCGGCAGATAATGAACAAGCTGGATATCCACACGGTTGCCGAGCTTACGAAATACGCCGTGCGCAAGGGGCTTACATCGCTGGAGACGTAGGGGGAGATAAATCAGGGATTTAGGCAGGTAAAATCAGGGAGAACCTGATAGTATTGACAATCGCATTGCAGTAGTTATATGATAGAGACAGTGTGACGGCAGCATGCGAATGTAACCGGTTTCCAAAGGCAGGCGGAGACCGGTGTATTGATAAGAGGAGTATCGGCTGAGCGGCCCTCAACGAGCATTTTGGGTGTGGGTGCTCCTGAGACCTCACCGGTACTCCTTAATTTTTTGCGCATTTCTCGTTTTTTGCAGCGATTGCCTTGCGGGAGCGGACAGCATATTATAAGATTCGCGGCGATGGGTGTGCGCCTGTCTGAGGCAAGAAGGCGTTTT
>CAYGVZ010000196.1:0-5782 GCA_964353475.1 uncultured Pirellulales bacterium
TATGGTCTTTGATATACTCGCCGGGAGGCGCATAAGCACACTGCGCCGGCGACACACTCGCCTGCTGATTCGGCTCCGCCGTTTTTTCCGCGCCGACCGACGTGGAAGCAAATAAAACAACGGCGGCAAAACAGATGCTCAATCTCATAGTTATCCTTTCGGACCTGACAGCTTGTTATAGAGGTCTGCGTATGTCCCCGCCTGCAAACCAATCCCGCGTGCGTGCTTGAAAGTAAGTTCAAGCATTTTCATTTCCGGGTCAAACCTGTGGAGCGACCACGGATGCCAGATAAGCGAGACAAACGTCTTGTTCGTTTCACACGCCTTCTCAAGGAATACCCGATTGACGGCGAATTCATCCTCAGGCGTCTTGACGAATTGGGATGGGATGGCCTCGGGCATCACCGGCGGCCACAAGGTCAATCTGCGCGGCCCCCAGCCGTTGTGGTTTTTCAGGAGATTTTCGTGCCAGCCGTGGCCGGGCAGCTCCCATAGGTCGGGAAAACCCTGCTCGGCATAGTTGAACGGCTCGGTGAGCAAAGCGGGCATCGAAAGGTCCGGCCCCCACAGTTGGCTGCTGATGTAAAGATGTCCCGCTTCTTTGATTGCAGCAATTACTTCGGGATGACTCCTGTACCCGTCGCTGAAGCCGCAGATCGGCCTGATTCCAATAACCGGACGCTCGAACACGTCCTCGATAAGTTTTCTGGTTTTGGAGAGGTCTTCTTTTGTCTCCTCAATAGGCATACCGTCGCCGCACCATTCGTGGTCGGCGTACATAGCGTGCCTCCACGTGTGCGAGGCAACCTCAAACAGCGGGTCATCGAACAGTCGCTTGTATTCTTTGGGATGCGCCTCGAGCACCTGCCCGACGATGAAAAAGGTTGCGGGCATCTTCATTTTCCTGTGGACGGCGACGATTCTTTCGCACGCCTTCAGGCAGTTGCCCGTCTCGACGTCGTAAGCAGCGATGTACATAAAGTTACACCTTCAAATAACGAAGCGTCTTTCGCAGGGATTCTTCGTGGTCGATGGACGGCAGGTACTCAAGACCGAAGACACCCTTATAGCCCATATTCTCGATTTGCTGTAATACAAACGGGTAGTTCGTTTCACCCTCGTATAGCTCGTGTCGTCCCGGCACGCCCGCCGAATGAAAGTGCCCGATTACGTCGATGTTCTGCTCGATATGCTTTACCAGGTCACCTTCCATAATCTGCATGTGGTAACAGTCAAAGAGCATCTTCATATATTGCGAATCAATCTCGCGGCAGATGTGCGCAGCGACGTCGCTGCCGGTGAGAAAATACCCCGGATGGTCGTATCTGTCATTGAGCGGTTCGAGCAACAAGGTCACGCCTGCGTTCTGTGCCATTTCGACGGTGGGCATAAGCCCTTCAATCACCGACTGCATCATAAGCTCTTCGCTCACACCCTCAATGACGTTGCCCGTGCAGACAATGGTTGCTGGGATGTTGGCGCGTTTTGTGAAATCGATGGTCATTTTCGCCCTGTCTAACCATTGCCTGCGGCAGACAGGGTTGGTCAGTCCCCCGCCTATCGAGCCGTCTGGCGCACCGATGACGGTATTGGTTATCCTGACCTTGTTCTTTTTCGCAATTCGTGCAAGCTCGTCAGGGCCTTCTTTGAAGCTCATATCCACAAACCACATTTCGACGTTCTTGAAACCAAGCTCCGCAGCCATTTTGACTCGTTCTTCAAAAGGCAGTTCCGCGAAGGCCATCTCAATACACAATCCAAATTCCATATTTCATACCTCTCTTATCTGAGCATCGCCCGCAGGACCTTGTTAATGCCCAGCGCAATGGCAGAGCAGTCCTGCTGAGAGTAATTGTAGTTGATGTCAACCATAATCGCCCGCGAAAGTAAATCGAGCGCACGGGGACACATATCGCGGGAGTACTTGCGCATCTCGTTGGCCGGCACGGCGCTCCAGGGCAGGCCGTCCTTCGCAACGCTTTTCTTGTCTAAAATATGCTCCCAATAATAATAAATGTGCCAGTCACGAACTTTCGAGTCATAGATTCCACCCGCGGGGACACCTTCCGCGTGCATGGCCTCAAGCGCTCGACGGGTTACGTCCGCATTCGGCAGAAACATAACAAGGCATATAGCCGTGTCGCCCGCCTCGTCAGTGAGACGTCTGAAACTCAAGCCGGGCAGTTTCTCAATCGCATCTTTGATTTGCTTCTTTGCTTTTCTGTAGCCGGCCAACATCTTTTCCGTCTTGCGAATCTGAGCCAGTGCAACCGCGCCTTCCAGCTCGCTCATTCGATAATTCTCGCCACAGAAAAGCTCGCCTTCCCTGCGCTCTTTCGCAAATCTGTCGGGTCTCCAGCAGGCGGCGCAGTCGTGCCAGCTCTGCGCCCGGGTGTAAAGCCACTCGTCGTTGGTAGTAACAAAGCCGCCTTCGCCGCTGACAATAACCTTGTAATAGTCGAAACTGAAGCACCCGATAGTGCCGATACTGCCTAATCGCTTGCCGCCGAAGGACCCGCCGCCCGCCTGGGCGACATCCTCAACCACGGGGATTCCCTTCTTATGGGCGATGTCCATAATCGCGTCCATCTGGGCCGGCGCACCTCTCATATGGACAGGTACAATCGCCTTCGTGCGTTTCGTTATTGCTTTTTCAATTGCCGCAGGGTCTATGTTCAAACTCTCATCGACATCGACAATAACCGGAATGGCATTTGAGCTGGCCACGGTTGCGCTTGTGGCGAAAAAGGTGTAACCGGGGACGATTACCTCATCGCCGGCGCCGACGCCAAGTGCCCGGTAGCTCGCCACAAGAGCCGACGTGCACGAGTTGACCGCAAGGCAATACTTAGTCCCGACAAGTTCCCGCATCGCCGCCTCGGCAGCAGCGACTTTGCTCGGCCTGGGATTGTAGTACCTGAACAGGTGTGGTCCCGCGATCTCGGGTTCTTTTTCTATCAGGGCCTGGAGCTTTTGCTGCGTCTGCGGGCTGAACTGCCACATACTAATCAGTTCAAGCAACTCTTCCTTGCCTATCTTGGTTGGGAACGGTCCGAGTTTCTCTAACGCTTTTTTGCCGCCTTCAATTGCCAGCTTGTCTGTACCCACGTTCTATTCCTTTTCTGAATGTCGTTTCACGAAAACCGATTATTCGTATGACACTATTACCTGTAGCGTCTTGCTCTCGCTCGGCAAAATCACCATTTCTTTGTCGGCATCCCACTGTCGCCAGTCCTCGCCGTTTATTCTCACCGACTTGATTGGTTTCTCGAAGGGGCTGCGAACAAACAACAATGCTCTCTTTGGCTGGATTCGGACAGGCAGTGTTATGTTCGCCTCAACCGTGCCGGGTTTATCGCCGTGACGCATTGTATAGGCAACCCTGCCGAAGGCCGTCTCAATGCCATACGCGCGAATCTCTCTGCCCGGTTCGAGCCAGCGTCTCGGCGCTCCCGACGCAAGCCACAACTCATCACCCACATCAAGAGCTAACATATCGCACACGCGATTTACAAACCGGGCCTCATCGGGAATCTTGTACATCGGCCCGCTCCCGACGCCCCACCTGCGGTACTCTTCGGTAAAGGCCGTAACATCGGGATAAAGGCAGGCCGTCATTGCATTGTAGATGTTCCTTATGGCCGCGGGTATTTCGTTTCGCAGCAGATACGCCTGTATGGGGTTCTGGAGATTCGGCTGAAAAACCATACCCCCCCTGCTGAACCAGTATTCATCATCCACAACGCCGTGAATGTGCTGACCTAACGAGCTTGACAAGGTGATGTTGTCCTCCCAGTCGTCGAGAATCGCCTCAGCAAGCGCATCCTGCGGGTCGAGCACTCCTGTTGTTATCAGCACCATAGGCCCATAGAGGACCTCGCGCGTGGCGGACAGGCGGAAGGTAAGCAGCGTGTTTGTCTTGTACCGGGAATAGTATCCCGACCGCATTGGTCCAAAATATCGGAGCCGCTGATAAACCCTCGAAGGCACAAACGGCACATAGACGTTGTTGCGCAATCGCACGACCGGCGCCAACTCGCTTGTACGTTTGACCGCCGCCCGCAGGTCTTCAATGTACGCCTCCGCCTCTTTTACCAGGCGGTCCGCGTCTGGCAGGCCCGCGCGCCTGAACGCCTCAGCCGTGTCCCTCAGCCCCAGCCACGCATAAGCATTATTGGCAAACCAGAATCCCCAGTCATCGTTATCTTCCAGCCGCCCCGCAGGAAGCAGGCCGTAATGAAGGACACGCTTTCCGTCCTCACCCGTAACCTTTGTTGTATTGCGCTGCTCGATAATCCACTCGGCCGCCGCCAGCATATTTGTCGCGGCGTGCTTGAGCCACTCTGAGTCGCCTGACATAAGATAATGCTGGGCAAGTCCCCAAAGCACTGTCCCGTGGTCGAGGTTGTAAGGTCCCATTGTATAGTCGTATGTACGGTCAACGCGGGCGCCGTGCAGCACTGCTTTCTGATTGCCCCTGAAAGTCCCCGGCATCGGCACTGAACCCTGAAGTTTCAGAAATGTCTCGAGGTAATTCGCCGCCGTCTCGTGGTCGCCGATTCTGTCTAAGAAAAGGGTCTGAAATGTGGACTCATTTGCGAAGACCTGGTAGCCAAAGGCGGCGGCGGGAACCATAAACAGGCCGCTGTTGGGGTCCTTCGTTGTGCTCATCCGAATATGACAGACGGCGGACTTTGACATATCGTTGAACTTCTGCTCAGGCACATCAAAGGGCCTGTACCTTGCTGCTATGTCCCTCCAGTATGAAATCACACGCTCTCTCTCGAAGCGGTAATCGAGGGCCGCGATTCGTGCGCCATCCTGTTCATTCAAGTCGCCGACAAAGGGAACGCTGACGAACATCGCTGTGGATTGGTGGGCCGGAACTGTGAACGCATAATGTATCGCCTCTTTTTCGACTGCTGGAACTGTGTCTTTGGGCGAATTCACATAAGCGCGTACAAACGTGTTCTCGCCTGCCTTGTCCAAGATTAAACTGCCCCGAAGGACAATATCGTTAAGGCGTGCGGGTCTGAGCCATATATGGGCGGTCTTCTGCGTATCGGTTGGATTCGAAATATCAAGCCGGACCATCAGGATTGCCGGCGTCTGTTCACTCCGCTGCGAATCGTATGGCGACAGAGGCCCCTCAAGAACAGTTACAAACGCCTCCTCATAGTAACTCAAGGCCTCGTGATTCCACCGCACAACTGGTACCGGCAGATAATCACTCAAAACAGACATCTGCGACGTAACGTCATTGCGATCATATACCGGCTGCTCGCCTGTCCCAATGTACCAGTGCAATTCGGACCCCTGCCAGTTGCAGCGTTGCAGCTCTTTGCCTTTCGCCTTGGCCTCGTGTTTGTTCATAAAGAAGCCGCCGCCCCACTCAACCGCGAACTTTTGCCAGCTCGCATCGAGGGCAATAGGCAGATACAGCCGGCCGCCGTCCTCGCGCAGCATCACATTCAAAGGGGGAATTTCCTTGCGTGCGCGGTCATAACTCTGCTCCGGCTCAGCCGCCAGTTTTTCCCGAACCGTGCGTCCTTTTTTTATGTTTGAAGCCGCAAAATTATTCGGGTCATCGGCCTTAGTTATGAAAACGCCGTATGCGGGGATATAAATCGGCCCTTTTTCGAGGTCATCAACAAGAAATGAAAACGTGCCATCGCTCGAACGAACCGTGACAATCGTAAGGTCATTGGAGCCGCCCAGCCGCGGCTTTGCCGCCCTAATGTTCGCTGTGATGCCCTTTGGCTTGTCACCCAGTGCTATCTTC
>CAYGVZ010000197.1:0-5708 GCA_964353475.1 uncultured Pirellulales bacterium
GACCACGTGCCGGTGAGCGAAATGGGAAGAACCCTGCCGCCGCCATACACGCCGCCCCAGGCGGCATTCAGCAAACATAGCGATACTGACACAACGAGGAGATATATTCTATGCTTCCCGCACTGAAAAACCATAATCCGAATCTCCCATATCAAGAATAAAATACTTATGCGCCTTCTCTGTAGCCAACTCTCTTATATGTATCGGCAGGCACATCCGAATTCCGTTAGCCGGATGATGGGGAAAAAGCTGGTTTTCGGGCATCCCCGGAATTCTGCACATTCTGCATCCTGTATCTATGGACAAGATTCCCAGTCGTTTTGCGCCTTTTTGTGGCCATACAGAATCTCAATGTAATTCGTGCAATTTGGTCTTACGAAATCTTCGTGCCTTGGCGTCTTTGTGGTGGTGACCGGCAAAAAATACTGGAAAAACATAAGCGGGCGGCTACAATTGCTTTACTATGCGGTTCATACTTATTGACAAGGTAATTGAGATAGAGAACGGCAAACGGATAAAGGCCGTTAAGAGCGTGTCGCTGGCTGAGGAGTATCTTGCCGACCACTTTCCGACCTTTCCGGTCCTGCCGGGGGTGTTGCTTCTGGAGGGTCTGATTGAGTCGGCATCCTGGCTCGTCCGGCAGAGCGAAAACTTCTCGCACAGTATGATATTGCTTGAAGAAGCAAGAAATGTAAAGTATAAGTCGTTCCTTGCGCCGGGTGCGCAGATTGAATACAGCGTCGAGGCAAAGGCGATTGAAGAGAACGTCAGCAGTTTTGTGGGGGTGGGTGTCTCGAACGGCGAGCAGATTGTCGAGGCGCGTTTCGGCCTGAGGCACTTTAACCTCGCCGATAAGGACTCGACAATGGCAGCCGTGGATGCGAAAATTATTGAAAATATGAAGCAGCGATGGGAACTCTTAAGAAAGTAAAAAGGAAAAAGGTAAAAGTAAAAAAGTTAATGCCGGAGATGAACTGATATGGCTAAAAGTCGGGATGAGATACTCGTGGAAGTTCAGGAAGTCCTTGTTGATGCACTTGGTATTGACAATGACGAGGCAAAGGAAGAAGCAACGCTGATGGGCGACCTCGGCGCCGAGAGCATCGATTTTCTTGATATAGTGTTCCGCCTGGAAAAGACCTTCGCGATAAAGATACCGCGAGAGGAACTCTTTCCTGCCGAGACCCTGATGAACAATCCCGACTTTGTCAGTAACGGTAAACTCACGGCGAAGGGATTAGCCGAGCTGAAGAGCAAGATGCCTCACACCGATATCAGCGCCTTTGCCGCCAATCCCGAGTTGAACAAGTTAGCCGACCTGTTCACAGTCAGGATGATTGTCAACTACGTCGCCAGCAAGCTCAAAGCGGCATAACAAGCCGGGATGGGTCTGAACGTGAATCGGCAGGTTTTGCTTGAGCAATCCTGCCGATTGTTTTATTATAGCTGGCGAATGCGATGGATATGGATAGATAAGTTCATTGAGTTCAACAGCGGCAAAGATGCTACAGCCGTCAAAAATGTCACGCTGGCCGAGGAGCATCTCCACGACCATTTTCCGGGTTTTCCGGTTATGCCGGAATGCCTGATGATTGAGGCAATGGCGCAAACGGCGGGCATACTTGTCGGCGAAGCCAGGAAATTCTCCGAGAAGGTCATACTGGCAAAGATAAAAAAGGCGGTGTTTTTTGATTACGTCAGGCCCGGGGACACCCTGAGAATCTCTGCAAAGATTGACTCGATAGCCCCCGAAGCCGCCGGCACCAGCGGCAAAATCACCTGCGGCGATAAACTCATTGCCGAGATTGACCTGATGTTCAGCCACATCGACCAGAACCTTGCGGGTAAGCAGTTCCCACAGGAGAACTTTGTGTTCACCGACACATTCAAGTCGCTTCTGCAGGGCTCGGCCTTTACCGCGACACGGAAGCAGGAGGGCTGAGGGTGGGTACGGCCCGCGTCGTAATAACCGGACTGGGCGCGGTCAGCCCGCTTGGGCTAAGCGCAGCGGATATGTGGGCCGGCCTTCGCGCCGGCAAGTGCGGCATAGGGCAGGTGAGGGCATTCGACCCGGCGAAGTTCAGTTGCCGGCTGGCCGGCGAGGTCGCAGAATACAAGATACAGCAGTATGTCCCCAAGACGTTCCGCAAGGCGGTCAAACTGATGTCTAAGGATATTGAGCTTGCGGTGATAGCAGCGGATGAAGCGGTAAGAGACAGCGCCATTGTCACCAGGGCCATCGACGAACAAAAAGTCAGCGTCAATCCGCAACGAATGGCAGTCAACATCGGCGCCGGGTTGATAAGCTGCGACCCCTGTGAGCTTGCACCGGCTGTTGCGCAGAGTATGGTGCAAGGCAGGTTTGACATTCGCAAGTGGGGCAGCGAGGGCCTGCAGCTCGTTACGCCATTGTGGCTGCTGAAGTATCTGCCGAATATGCTTGCCTGCCATATAGGCATAATTCACGATATTCAGGGGCCGAGTAATACCATCACCTGCGGAGAAGTATCGGCGCATATAGCGATAGCGGAAGCAGCGGAGGTTATCGCTCGTGGCGCCGCCGATATTGCGCTGGCGGGCGGCGCAGAGGCAAAGGTCAACCCCGTATTGCTGATGCGTCAGTGCTTGCTCAAGAGAAGCACCACCCGGCACAATGACGACCCGCAGGGCGCGTGCAGGCCCTTCGATGCCGAGGCAAGCGGCTCGGTGTTCGGAGACGGCGCCGGAATCGTCGTTTTGGAGAACCTGGATAACGCGACCAAACGCGGCGCGAGGATCTACGCCGAACTCGCCGGCGCCGGCCAGAGCACTTGTATAAATCCCGCGTATGAGCATATTGAGCTGGACGGAAGAGGTCTGACGATAGCGATTGAAAAGGCACTTGCACAGGCGCAAATACCGCCAAAGGACGTTGATTTGATTATTCCGCACGGCACAGGGATACCGGAGGACGACCTTGCCGAGGCAAAGGGGATTGAGGCGGCCTTCGGCGCAGCGGTTAAAAATATACCCGTCTGGCCTGCCAAGAGTATGCTCAGTAACACAGGTGCCGGCTGCGGCGGCCTGGAGGTAATCGCGGCGGCCTGTGCAATACGCGACGGCATTATACCCGCTGCCAGAAATTGTCCGAAAAAAGCAATCGGCTGCAACCTGAATATTGTCACGCAGGAACAGAAAAAGAACGTCCGCAACGTACTTTGTTGCGGCTACACTTATGGAGGCCAAACCGCGGCCCTGATAATAAAGAACTTCGAACATTGAACTTTCAACGTCGAACTTTGAACAAAGAAAGGAAAAAGCCACACAATGGGAGAAGATAAAGAGCGAACATACGACCTGAGTGAGCGTTTGATTGAGTTTGCAGTCCGTATCATCGAACTTGTTGAGCGGCTGCCGCGGACGCTTGCCGGCAGACACATAGGCGGAGAGTTGCTTCGTTGTGGAACATCTCCGGCGCCTAATCACGCTGAAGCACAGGGCGCAGAATCACGCAAGGACTTCGTTCATAAAATGAGTATAGCCCTGAAAGAATTAAGAGAAACCAAGGTCTGGCTGAGGATAACACAGCGAAAAATGGCCAAGGGAATCGAGAAAAACCTTGAATGGTTGTTAAATGAGTCAGACGAGTTGATAAAGATTTTCGTCTCGAGTATAAGAACCGCCGAAAGACCGCGAGCACCCGAATAACTATTTTGTTGAGAGTTCAACGTTGGATGTTCGAAGTTCGATGTTCATGAGTTTGTATAGGTAATGGATGTTGAATCAAGAGTTAAAACGTGAGCGAGTCGTGATTGCCGGAATGGGCATTGTCTGTCCGCTGGGGCACGATGTGGAAGCAATGTGGCAGGCGATTCTTGCGGGTAAAAGCGGAGCAGCCAGGACCACAATCTTCGATGCCTCGACCTTTCCCACGACGTTCAGCGCCGAAGTAAAGGACTATGACTTTACGAAATACACGAAGAATCCGCAGTTGCACAAGGACGGCAACAGGGGCAGCAGGTTCGCCATAGGTGCTGCATCGCAGGCGTGTAGGCAGGCACGTATAGATATTGAAACCGACAACCCCGCGGACGGCATCGACAGGACCCGCCTGGGAATTTACTTAGGCGCCGGCGAAGGAGCGGCGAACCACGAGGCGTTCTTCGGCGCCATCGCAGCGGGATGGGACAACCAGAAAAATGAGATGGACTGGGCAAAATGGACGGACGTTGCGGCGGCGAAAATGAGGCCAATGCACGAGCTTGAGCAGGAGGCAAATATGCCCGCGGCGCACGTTGCGATGCTGACAGGTGCTCGCGGTCCCGTGCGAAGCTGCCTGACGGCTTGTGCGGCAAGCACGCAGGCGGTGGGCGAGGCGACTATGATGATTCGACGAGGCGACGCCAATGTCGTAATCGCCGGCGGCGCACATTCGATGATTCACCCCCTGGGCGTAATGGGTTTTAATCGGCTGACGGCCCTCTCAACAAGAAACGACAGCCCGGAAACCGCGTCTCGGCCATTCACGCGAAGCAGGGACGGCTTTGTATTAGGCGAAGGTGCGGCGATTGTTATACTCGAATCGCTCGCCTCGGCAAAAAAAAGGAATGTCCCGATTTTAGCGGAGGTCATCGGCTACGGCAGCAGCAGCGACGCCTTCAGAATTACCGATATGCACGAGGAAGGACGCGGCGCGATACAGGCAATGGAGGCCGCCATCAGGGACGCGGGCTTGACTTATAAGGATATTGACTACATAAATACCCACGGCACAAGCACGCAGGAGAACGACTCGATTGAGACAAAGGCAATAAAGGCCGTGTTCAGGGAAAGGGCGAAGCAGACCCCGGCCAGCAGCGTCAAAAGTATGCTGGGACATCTAATCGGCGCAGCCGGCGCCGCCGAATTGATTACCTGCATCCTGGCCATACGCGACAATACGCTGCCGCCTACGATAAACCTCAACGACCCCGACCCCGCCCTTGATTTGGATTACGTGCCGAACAAGCCGAGGAAGGCAAAAGTTGACGTTGCGATGAACGAGTCCTTCGGCTTCGGCGGTCAGAATAATGTGGTCATTGTGAAAAGATACGAGGACTGAAGGCAGAATACGATGATTGATATAAAACAGATACGCGACAATCCCGGGCGGTTCAAAAAAGCGGCCGCAGACAAGAAAATCGAAGTCGATATCGACCGGCTGCTTCAGGTCGATGCCGACCTTATGGCCGCTAAGCAGAAGCTCCAGGACATAGCCACCGAGAAGAACCGCGTTGGCAAGTCAATTCCCAAACTGCCTGTTGCGGAAAAGCAGGCGGCGATTGCGCAGTTGTCAACGCTCAAGGAAGATGAAGGCCGGCTTGAAGCACGGCTAAAGGACTTACAGCCGGTGTTTGATGAGCTGATACTGCTGGTCGCACAGCCGGCTGATGACAATGTGCCGGTTGGCAGGGACGATACCGAAAACGTGGAGCTGCGGAGAGAGGGGCAGGTCAGGCAATTCGATTTTGAGCCGAAGGACCACGTGCAGTTGGGGCAGGAGCTGGGGATTATTGATATCGAGCGTGGCGTCCGATTAGCGGGGACAAGAAACTACTTCCTCAAGGGCGACGGCGCCCGGCTGCACTGGGCGATGTTGCAGTTTGCGATGGACGTAATGATTGCCCGCGGCTATGTCCCTATGTCGGTGCCGCTGCTGATGAAAGATGAAGCGATGCGGGGCACGGGCT
>CAYGVZ010000198.1:0-5679 GCA_964353475.1 uncultured Pirellulales bacterium
CTGATGGACGAAAAACAGGCAATTGAGATTGTAAAAACGCCTACGGATGGAATTGCCCCGATAACGGGCGAAGTATCCCTGTCAGAAGAGTCCTGTCAGGATGATAAGACGGTAAGGGACCTTTATGATTCAATTGAGATTCTTAAACAGCAGGCCAACAAAATAGACCCATACACCGGCAAGATTTACGAGACCAACAGTTCTTATGAAAATGTTAAGTTAGCAGGAGCTTTGCATCAGGTAATTGAGTTTGTTAAAGAAAGATTACCAAAAAAACCTCGTTCGAAACGTGTAAGAAAAGCACGTTTAAGACGCGAAAGACCTCCCCGTCCCGACATGGCGGGAAGATCGTGGAGTGATGAAGAATCTAAGTTACTTGTTGAGCAATTTGACAAGGGAATCAAAATCATCAAACTGGCAATAATCCATCAGCGAACAAAGGGGGCAATAAGGGCCCAGCTTAAAAGGCTCGGAAAAATAAAAACCTGATATTTCTATCGCCCTCGATTTGCTCAAATGATTATGGAGAAATAGAAGGAGAAATTATGAGACATTGGGGACAGAGCCAGCTATTTTTAAGACCACCCCCACCGTATTTGACGGCACACTTTCCCCCGACGAATTAATCGCTTTAACCTTATATTCCGCGCTGCGTGAGGAATTAGCCATTTCAACAGTTGAACAATAGAAAATCCGTGGTTTGTGGTTCTTGCGCCCGGCCTTTCCGTCCTCCCCGATTCACTCCAACCTAAATCAAGGTTTGTCGGTATAAACCGACAAACCTTCTACCTCTCATGCAAACGGCCTCCCCGGCGTAAGACCCGCTCGGCTTCATTCAGTAATTTCGGCCGGCTGTCGCTTGCGACGGGGTAATTCTATCGCCAGATGGATGCAGGCGACCTTCACAGAAACTGGTTTCGAAGAAAGGCGGCTTGCAGATACTTCGGTCTATGCAGAGGCATAGAGTACGCCGAGCCGTTCTACAGTTACGAGCCGATATGCACTAAAGAGTTGGATTGGCTGATGCTTGTTTAATGAAGAGTAAAGAACAATTTCCCGGCCTGTCAGCCGGTGATGGCTTTCCACCCCTGGTTAAGCTCCTCCATAAGCGTAATCATCTCGCGAATCATCTGGGGGTCTCTTTTTGAGTTGGCCTCCGCGAGACATCTGACCATAAAGGCGTAAAGGCGGCGGAGGTTCATCGCCATTTCACCGCCCGACTCCATATCAAGCACGGCATTGAGTTCGTTTATTATGTCCTGTGCCCTGCTGATGTAGCAGCCTTTTTCCTCGAAGTTGCCCGCCTCCATTTCCTTGATGGCGAGATTCATAAACTTGATTGCGCCTTCATACAGCAGGACGATGAGGCGTCCCCTGCTCTGTGTGGAGACCGCAGTATCCCTGTAAACATCGATTCCGTTCATTACGTCACTCCGATTATATTTACCTGCCGACTGGAAGGCAGGCAGTGCTGTCAGCGAAGATGATTATGGCGTCTTGTCGTCATTTAAGTTTATGGGGAGGTGACCGTTGCGTTGGGGCTACGGCCACCTCCCCCCAAATCACTCTTATACTTGTCTGTGATAATCCGTTATCTGAGCAGCGTAAGCGCCAGTTGCGGCATTGTGTTTGCCTGAGTCAACATCGCCACGCCGGCGTTGGCGAGCACCTGGTTCCTGGTCATTGCAGCCATTTCGGTGGCGACATCGACATCCGAAATACGCGACTCGGCTGCCATCAGGTTCTCGGCCTGGATATTGAGCACTTCGACCGTGCTTTCCAGACGGTTCATCTTGTAACCGAACTTGGCACGGGCTGTATCCTTGGTGCTTATGGCGGTGTCAAGCGAGGTCAGCGCGGCCTTCGCACTGGCGGCAGTGTCTATGTTCAAGGTGCTGATGCCGAGGCCGCTCTTTGTCAAATTGCTGCCCACGACATCGATGTAGTCGTTGGTGCCGCCAAAGTGAATGCTCACTGTTGCGGAATTGTTGAGCATCGCGATGTCGTTGAACTTCGTGGCGCCGGCGATACGGTCGATTTCGTTGGCCATTTCGTTGAATTCCTGGTCCATAATCGTCCGCTGAGCGGAAGAATATGAGCCCGTGGCCGCCTGCTCTGCCAACTGCTGCATACGAACGAGGGCGTTATCTATCGTCTGCATCGCCCCTTCCATTGTCTGCAGCATACTGATGCCGTCTTCGGCGTTGCGCACGCCCTGCTGGATAACAGCAGTGTCGGCACGCATCAACTCGCGGACGGCGAGGCCGGCTGCATCGTCCTTCGCACTGTTGATGCGCAGGCCTGACGACAACCTCTCGACCGACGTGGCCAAAGCGTCATAGCTCTGACCCAAGTGTCGAGCAGCGTTTGCCGCCATAATGTTGTTCTTAATTGCTAACATAGTCCTGACTCCTTAAAAAAGCATCCAACCAAATCCGATCCTCAAAGTGTGCCAAGATTCATCCGTAAAATCTTTTTTCCGTGCAACGAGCACTCATGGGCTTCTTATGGCATTATCGAGGGACATTATGCGAACTTAAGATTTTCGATGGGCCGCCTTCGGTGCGGATTCCAAGACCCGTAAAAACCCCCGCAGACATACTGGCGAGACGGCTGCAACGTCCCAAAAACAAGCCGGGCCAAAAATTTCTTCGCCCCGGATATGGAACATCGAAAAGGAGGGGACGGTCTGGCTGCAATGCGGAGCACACCGGATTCGCCATAGAACCATCCATAATCGCAGCTTGCCTGAACGGCCGCGGCAGGTTACACTTTCCCCGCAGATGTGAACGGCCGCGGTGAGAGCTATGCAGACACAACAGAAACAAGGTGAGCATCAGTCACAGGGTATCGTCCCAAACAAGACCCTGCTTGTCTTTAACTGCCACGAGGCGTGGGTATATCAGCTCGGCTGCCTGGGATACAAGCTGGACATAATCGTGGGACTGGCGGGCAGGTACAAGAGCGGGTGGGACGAACAGATGCGCCCGCTGCCCCCGAATTCCCGGCTGGTCGGCCTGCCAGAGGCGCTCGCCTCGCCGCAGGAGTACTATTGTATTATCGCTCATAACACAACCGACCTGCTCGATGTAAAGTCGCGTCCGGAGCCGCGTCTGATGGTCATCCATTCAACGCTGGATGGTCGAGTCAGGGAAGAAAGAGCAAAGGTTGAGCCGGCAAAGCTGAAAGAAACATTCCGCAGATATATCGAAACAACCGGCACGCACGTGGTGGCCACATCCATGTACAAGGGCGAGTCGTGGGGGTTCACTGAGGATATTGTGCACTTTGGAATAGACGCGGACGCCTATCCACCTTATTCAGGGCACGAGGCGAGGGGGCTGCGAATATGCAACTTTATCAGCAGCCGGCGAAAAATCCTGATGTGGGACCTTCACGAAAAGGCGTTCAAAGACGTCCCTGTAACCCTTGTCGGACACAACCCGGACGTGCCAGGGGTCTCGGCGCCGGCAAGCTGGGATGACCTGAAGAAGACAATGCAGGCACATCGGTTTTACATACACACCGCAGAACCGCTTTACGAGGCGGGCTTTAATATGGCGAGTATCGAGGCAATGGCGGCGGGACTGCCGGTCCTGGGCAACCGGCATCCGACCTCACCTGTAAAGCACGGCACAAGCGGCTTTCTGAGCGATGACGCCGAGGAATTGAATAAGTATGCAAAGATGCTGCTGGAAGACAGGAAGCTGGCGGAATTGCTGGGGCAGCAGGCGAGAAAAACGGCGGCAGAGAAATTCTCGATAAGCCGGTTCAGAGACGCTTTTGCAAGGTCGATTGAGACGGCTCGCGGAAAATGGCGGGGTGGGAAAGCAACTGCAAGCCGAGATGCTACATTGTTGCAGAACGTGACTGCCCGGAAATGAGAACTTGTGACCTCGCGGTGGAGGTCTGCGATTGCAGTTTGCCCCTGACCCGCTGGAACACTCCAGCCCAGTCACCCGGCGTTTGCTGCCTGAAGAGTCGCATTGTCGGATACCAGGGGCTGTCTTCGCGGTCGAGCATCCACCTCCAGTCGGGCGTGAATGGCAGCAGCGCCCAGACAGGTCTGCCCATAGCACCGGCCAGATGCAGCACGGCTGTATCAACTGAAATGAGCAGGTCGAGATTGGCAATTACCGCTGCGGTGTCGGTGAAATCCCGGAGATGCGACGAGATGTCTTCAATCGCGATTTGCCCCGACAACTGGCTCAGTTGCCTTGCCGCATCGCCTGTCTGCAAACTGAACAGCCGAACGCCGTCAATTGCGGCAAGCGGTGCAAAATTGCTCAGCGAGCAGGAGCGATTACGGTCGTTGGTGTGAGTCGGCCTGCCCGCCCAGACAATGCCCACCTTCAGCACGTCGCCCTGCAACCGACCGCGCCAATAGTCAACTTTCACTGGGTCGGGGTGAATGTAAGGAACATTATTTGGAATCGTCTGCAGCACGGTGCTGAATATGCCGGGCAAATCCATTAAGGAGACACAGAAGTCAACCCGGGTCTGCGGCCTGGAATCAGGACTGGCTTCAATCAGCTCGTCAACGCCGGGAAAACCCGAGAATAATCCAACAAGCGGTTTCCGCACTTCGAATACAACCATTCCGCCTCTTTCCTTAACCATCGGCAGGTATCTTGCGAACTGCAGATTGTCGCCGTGCCCCTGTTCGTAATGAACCAGAAGTCGCTTACTTTCAAATCGCGAGCCGTCCCATAGCGGGACGTCATAATGACGAGGGTGTGCAACATTCCTGGTGCAGTGTCGCCAGCGATACTCAGCCCAGCCCTGCTCGAAGCGGCCGGTCAGCAACATCGCCATACCAAGATTACAGTGAACCTCGGCGTAGTCAGGCTGGAGTCGTAACGCCTGTTTGTATGCTTCGATGGCATCGCAATGCCTGCCGAGCATCTGAAAGGCGGACGCCATTGTGTTGTATGCTTCCGTGTAATCCGGCCTGGAGGTAATGGCATGATTGCAGCACTCAACCGCCTCCACGTGTCTGTCCAACGCTATACAGGACACAGCCATATTGTTGTATGCCTCTGCGTAGCCCCCCTTCAGCGAAACCGCAATTCGAAACCTTTCGACTGCTTCACTGTGTCGGCCCAGCGCCTGCAGCGAGTTGCCGAGATTATAGTATGCTTCTGCGTAATCCGGCTTGAGTCGAATCGCCCGCTCATAAGCCGGCAGCGCATCCTCCAGGCGGCCGGCTGCCTTGTAAATCACACCGAGATTGTTGTGGAACTGCGGTGAATCTTCTTTTATCGCAACGGCTTCGCTGATAAGTCGCAACGCCTCGGCGATATTGCCCCTTTGCTGCTCGATAAGTGCAAGAAGATGAAGGGCATCGGGGTGACGCGGGGATTCGTGCAGAACCGCCCAGCAGAGCCGTTCGCTCTCACACGGTCGGTCGCCCTGAAGATACCTGGCGGCTGTTTCGATATTTCGGTCGAATCGCGTGCCCGCCGCCATAACAATCTGCTACATCAGGACATTAAGAGTGGCTGGTTCTACGAGTGTATCAACTGCCATCGCGCTGACATCAGCGGGATCATAAGGGGCTGCCGCCGTCGCCTGATAATGGACGTCGGTCCACTGGTTATAATCGCCCCTGTCCCCGTCTGAATACGGCGCGTTTTGTTCACCGAGCCAGGCATTCTGGCTCAGTTGCTCTTTTGACGG
>CAYGVZ010000199.1:0-5657 GCA_964353475.1 uncultured Pirellulales bacterium
TGCTGGCGGTAAATTGCTCTTTGTTGTCATAAGATGCGGTGAGCAGGATATTTCCCGCCTTGTCTTTGGCGCGTATCGACAACGACTCGATTGCCTGGGCGGATGAATCCTTGGCGCCGAACCAGTCCTTCTTTCCGGCGGAGCGAACGGTCATAAAGGTTGAGCCGGTGAGGATGATTGTTGCGCCGTTCTGGTCGCACAGCCGGACGCTCTTGCGCACAAACTCTTTTTCGAGGACATCCCTCAGCACCTTGCCGACGAACGGGTCTTCGCTTTCTATCGGCTCGATATAGACGCACTTTGGCTTGACGGCCTTGAGGTGCTGGGTGGTTACTATGTCGCTGTGGCAGCCGGCGAATACCGGCAGTATTGCGATGAACCATAATACTCTTTTCATTTTCGTGCTCCTTAATTGGCGCAGCCGATATAATAATCGGCAAACCGGGATTGCGCACTGCAAACGTTTCTCTGGATAATGCGGCGGTCTTTTCGTAGAATCTGTCCCGTGCCATTGTATTTTTCAGGGTGTTATCAGGTGCGAAGGGTTGTCTTGCTGATGTTGTTGGCTGTGCTGCCGGCGGGCTGCGGCGATAAGCCGAAGTACACGCCTGAGCAGCTTGCTTCGATGCCTCTTGCGATACGGGAGGGGCTGCCGGAGGTTACGGGCGGTTTTGTCCTGGCGGTGGGTACCGAGCCGATTGAGGCGGACGCGGTCATAGGCCCGGTTTTCGACCGACTGGCGCAGATTGCGCAAAGGACGGATTACGAGAGGTTTGCACAGGCGGGCAGGCCGGCGGTAGAGATGGTTCTGCGCGAAGAGATAACCAGGGCGCTGCTCTATCAGCAGGCGAAGAAGGAGTACGGCGAAGACGCGCAAGGCCAGATAGACCAGGCCGCGCAGGCGGAGGTCCGCAGATTCGTGATGCAGTTCGGCGGCGATTACGCCAGGGCCGAGCAGGCAATCAGGCAGATGGGTATGGACTGGGGCAGCTTCGAGCAATATCAGAAGAAAATGATTCTGCGTCAGTCGTATATGTCGCAAAAGATGCCCAAGGAGCAGGCCGTAACCTACAGCGACCTGACGGCGGCATACGAGGCTGTGAAAGGACAGCTTTATACCAGGCCGGGTACGGTGCAGTATCGGCTGATAGACATCCAGCCGGCGCGGCTCGACATAAACGACGCGAATACGAATCGCGACGAATACGCGATACGGCTGGCGCTGGACCTTGTCGCGCGTATAAACAAGGGGGAGGATTTCGGCGAACTCGCGAAACAGTACTCGCACGGCCACACGGCGCAGCTTGGCGGATTGTCCGCGAAGGTTGACCCTGCATCTTTAGCCGAGCCATACGACGTACTTGCCGGCCAGGCCGCAAAGCTCAAACCGGGCGAAGTTGCAGGTTCGATTTCAGCACCGGGGCATATATTCATAATGCAGCTTGTCGAATTTCAGCCGGCGAGCATCGAGCCGTTTGAAAAAGTGCAGGAAGAGGTAAAAGCAAAAGTCATGTTCGAGCGGCGCAAGCAGGCGTTCGACAAGCTCAACGCCGAGCTTTTCGCGCAGGCCTCCGTGGGCGACAGGACAAGGTTTGTGGATTATTGCCTGCGGGAAATCTATAAAATGGCGAACAAATAACGCCGCGACCGGGACATCAGCCGAAAGATATTAAAATGCCGACAATCCTTAATGGCATCGACCTGGTGGATTTTCCTCGGATAGAGGATATGGCGAAGCGTCACGGCGGCCGCTTTTTGGACCGCGTCTTCACGCCCGCCGAGCAGGCCTACGCCGAGGCCAATCGAAACAGCACCGAGAAACTGGCCGGGCGATTCGCCGCGAAAGAGGCGATACTGAAACTGCTGGGTACTGGCTGGCGAGGCAAAATCGCCTGGACGGACATCGAGGTTGTCAATAACGCCGCGGGTCAGCCGGAAGTTAAATTGTCCGGCGAAGTAAAAAAAATCGCCGCCAAATTGGGCATCAAACAAATCAGCATCAGCATCACGCACACGGCAAACTTCGCAATCGCCTCGGCGGTGGCGATAACGAAACAGAAAAACTGCGAAGGCACAAAGGCACAAAGAGGATAAAGAATAAAAGCGAAAGAATGGGCTGTTCCGTCGTTCGCTCTCAAGCAAAATCGCGGAATTTCTCGTAAGAGCTTTTGCCATATACGGGTTGGATGAGCCGCGAATGCTTTGGGTATGGTTTGCCGGTCTTGAATCCGGCCTTGCGCAGCAATGAGCGAATCTCGTGGAGCTCCTTTATGTTATTGGCGGCAAGACGAATTTCATAGCCCTTCTTGTAGGCCTGCTTATCCTTTTTTCGTCGAGTGCTGTTTGGCGCCCGCAGACAGCCGTTGCGATGGAAGAAATATCGAAGCTGTTCTTTGACTGATTTACCCATTCTGCCGCTATTGTTGAAGAAATGGCATCGGTTGTCAAGATAGCAAATACGCGCTATACTAAGCAAATATGTCTAACGGCAGGAAAACAAGCGATTTCGATTGTGTTGTAATCGGGGCGGGACACGCGGGCGTTGAGGCGGCGCACGCCGCGGCGAAGATCGGCGTCAAGACCGCCCTCATTACAATCGACAAGAGCAAAATCGCGGCGATGAGCTGCAACCCCGCAATCGGCGGTCTTGCAAAGGGACAAATCGCGCGCGAGGTGGACGCGCTCGGCGGCCTGATGGGTCTGGCAACCGACGCGACAGGAATACAATTCAGGATGCTCAACCGCTCTAAAGGCGCGGCTGTTCAGTCGCCGCGCGCACAGTGCGATAAATACAAATACCACCAGTTCATAATCGCCGCGCTTGAGCAGACGGAAAACCTGACAATTGTTGAAACCGAGGTGACGGAGATAATCACCGATAACGGCCGGGTGTGTGCAGTCAGGTGCAGGGATGGGTCAACATACCAGACGCGGACGGTTGTTGTCGCGACGGGGACATTTCTGCGGGGCCTGATGCACATCGGCAGCGAGCAATTTGCAGGCGGCAGACGCGATGAGCCGGCTGCAAACGAACTTTCACAATGCCTTGAACGTTTAGGCCTTGTTGTAAAACGGCTCAAGACCGGGACTCCCCCTCGGCTGGACGCGGCGACCATCGACTACAGCAAGCTCGAAATCCAAAATGGCGACGCCGAGCCGGTCCCGTTTTCGTTTACGAATGAGCGAATCGACAGGCCGCAAATCCCCTGCTGGATAACCTGGACGAATGAGGCGATTCACAAGGTCATACGCGACAACCTGCATCGAGCGCCGCTTTACACCGGCCAAATCAAATCCGCAGGCCCGCGATATTGCCCCAGTATCGAAACCAAAATCGTACGCTTTGCAGATAAGGACCGCCACCAGGTTTTCCTTGAGCCGGAAGAACGCGAGCGGAAGGTGATTTACTGTAACGGCATAAGCACGTCGTTGCCCCGTGACGTTCAGGATGAAATGATAAGGAACTTGCCGGGCTGCGAAAATGCCGGGATTGTGCATTACGGCTACGCGATTGAGTATGATTATTGCCCGCCGATTCAGTTGAAGAGCAATCTCGAAACGAAGAAGATTGAGGGGTTGTTTCTTGCGGGGCAGATAAACGGTACGAGCGGCTACGAGGAAGCAGCCGGTCAGGGCATCATCGCCGGCATTAACGCTGCCAGAAAAATCCGGGGTGATGAGCCGCTCGTCCTCGGCAGGGACCAGGCGTACATCGGCGTGATGATAGACGACCTGCTGACGAAAGGACTTGGCGTTGAAGGGGCGG
This sequence comes from uncultured Pirellulales bacterium, assembly GCA_964353475.1. GTDB lineage: Bacteria > Planctomycetota > Phycisphaerae > Sedimentisphaerales > Anaerobacaceae > CAYGVZ01. The sequence goes on from CAYGVZ010000199.1 coordinate 3,767, forward strand.
GCATCATTGATGAGCCGTACCGGATGTTCACGTCGCGCGCCGAGTATCGGCTCAGTTTGCGGTCCGATAATGCGGATAGAAGATTGACACAAATCGGCAAAATGGTCCACCTGGTTGATGCCGTGCGCTGGCGGCGATTCGAAAATAAGCTTTCGCAGATTGAAAAACTGAAAAGTTATCTGACCAGCACGCGGCAGCAGGGCCTTGCGATGTGGGAGCAGCTTCGCCGACCGAACAGCCCGCTGGTCTCGGCGTTGCCCGATAACGAGTATGTTAAAATGGAGCATTTCGGCAGAGAGGTCATCGAGGCGGCCATCATCGACGCCAAGTACGAGGGCTATCTTGATAAGCAGCAGCGATTGGCCGCGGCGTTTCACGCGCTCGATGGCAAGTGCATCCCGCCGGCCCTCGACTATAAGACAATCGTTCATCTTCGCCCGGAGGCGAAAGAAAAGTTATCGCTCTTTCACCCCGAAACACTAGGACAAGCCAGCAGAATCAGCGGCATCACCCCCGCCGATATAACCGTCATCCAGGTCCATCTCAAAAAACACTTCGCCCCTAAGAATAATCAGTAATCAATTCGGAGTTCCCCGCCCCCGCCGACCGCATTATTACGCTGAAAATGAAGACCCTTCGACTTGCTCACTTCGATAAACTCAGTGCAGGCAGGGCAGGTGGGGTTAGATGGGGTCGGTTTTGGGACAGGTAGGTGGTAAATGTACTACATATAGGGTTCGTGGGTCTGGATTCTATTAGTTGCGGTTTGCGATTGTCAGATGGGGTCAGATAAGGTCAGATCCTTCGACGCGCTACGCTGGTTCGGCTTTGCTCACCACAGGTTGCTCAGGACAGGTGGGGTCGGGGGTACCAGATCTGAAGGGACGCGGAAATCCGAAATACGAAACTCGTCCCCTTGGGACGGCCCTTGCGGGCCGAAACCCGAAACAAATCCGAATGAGCAAACAAGGGGAAATTTCAAAACGAGGAGTTAATCGCGGATTCCGCCGATGGCGCGGATTTTTCAATTACAGTAATTGGTATTGCGGAAACAAATAATTGCCTTTATGGTCGGTTTAAGGATATGCTGGTGGTTTATGGCCGGGAGATTCGGCTTATTTTGACACTGATTAACACGGTCTTTTTATTATGGTGTCTTCGGCTCAAGAAAATGCGGGTTTGGAGAGAAACAATGAGCGGTAAAATAAGATGGGGCGCAGTTGTCCGTGATGTTGTCATCATATGGATACTCACAGGTCTCGGTGGTTTTGCAGTTGGGGTCACGGGCGCTCCGAGAGAGAATCTACTGGTGGGCTACGCAGTTGCCAATATTATCTTTGGTACGGTAGGTTTCACTATCAGCGGCTGCATGGCGAAAGTTGGTAGGTGGAAGCATCTTTTCGTCGTAGCCGTTGGCGTCTGGTTAGTTAGTTTGGTAAACATATTCATCGGACCGATAAGTATCGCGGATTGGTTATTTGGATTGGTCTTCATTGTTTTCATGATGGCTGTTGGCGGTGGCTTGTCATGTTTATTTGTCCGAACCCCTAAAGGGTCAGAATCGACTGAAGCGCAGAAGAAGTTCGAAGAAACACAAGAGGAGATTTTGGATGACCCGGTGCACTGGCCGGGCCATAATAAAGGAACGGAAGAAAACAAAGGTTGAACATTGTTACAGGAAAAATGTCGCGAGCGGTGGGGTTTGGTGTACGGGGTTTGAATACTCGGTGTTAAGCGACGAGAGGAGGTAAACGGTATTAATGGTTAATCATCCACAGCCCAAAATTTGGATAACTTATGCTTGGGCCGACGATGCCCAGAGTAATTTCGCGTACCTTGTTGAAGAATTAAAGTCAGTCGGGGTAGAGGGTACCTACGACAGAATCGCTAT
>CAYGVZ010000200.1:0-5653 GCA_964353475.1 uncultured Pirellulales bacterium
TTGTGCGTGTAGATAGGCAGGTATGCGTTCAGCGTCGGGTCGCTGTGGTTCTTGACAGCCCGGATTCCCTCCATCTGCCACAGCAGACCCCACGGGTTGCTCGGTGTATCGCCGATGGCCGCGTGGTGTGGCCCCATCATCTTGACGGAAGCCAGTTCGGGGTGTAATCCAAACTCGTCCTTGACCGCCTTCAGCGCGTTGGCATAGACGTTGTAGTTCATAGTCGTTGTCTGCTGCGTCTTGGTCGCAATCGCCTGGTGATAAAGCGTGCAGGAATTGAATGGGTTCTCGTATGCGACTTCATTCTGAATACTCAGGCCGTAAATTGGGATGCCGCCACAATGCTGACTGAAGCCCTTGCACCACGCAGCAAGGAATCGGGAACAGTACTGGTAGGCGTTCCAGGAGTATGTGCCGTCATCCCAGGTGCCGCCGACGCTGTCACACTCGTTGCAGTAGGCGATGAACGGCGTAACGCCCGCCCCATAGCCGCCGGTGTCAACATAAGCGCCTGTGGGTGCCTTGGCCCAGTTCGGCGGCGACCAGCACGAGCCGACGATTTTGACTCGGTCCGGCTCAAGGGCGTTGGCCGCCAGCCACTCAACCACATCATCCCAGTAGTAGTACCGGCTGTGCTCAAAGTTGAATTTTGCCACGTTCTGGTTAATGTCAGCCACAAGGTCAACGACAGGCCCGGACAGGTTGCCGCCCGCAGCCATCAGTATGCACGGTTCAATGGCGACGCGGATGATGTTGCATCCGAGTTCCCTGTAGGCGCTCTTGGCGCGGACATCGCTTGCAAGGACATCCAGCCCTGCGCAGGCGCCCCAGCCCTCGATTATCTGATACTGGGTACCCTCGTTAATGATGACTGTCACGGCGTGGACCGGTGCACCGCTCAGCAACATCGCAACCAGGCAAACAAACACGCTTCTCCTGCACATACTGCTCTTCTCCATAACCTCTCTTCCCCAATGTTTATCCCACATTCTACATCGTAAACGGCTAATAGCCGTAGTTTCCACCCATCAAAGCAAAGTCGAGGAAATCAACTTTGTTGCTGTCGTCGAAGTCGGCTGAGCCGCCGGGGACAAGCCACTGCTGACAGAACAGGCTGACATCGGTCAAGTCAACACAGAAATCATTATTCAGGTCGCCGACAGGGATGACCATAAACAGCCGGCCCTGCGGGATAATCTGCTTTGCCTGGGACGCGCTCGACCATTTGAGCTGCGCCGTTGCTGTACCGACAGCGTCATAATACTCCATCTCAATATCATACTTCTGGTCGGCAAGCAGATTAGCCGCGCCGCTCCACTCGGTTGCATTCTGGTTCAGCCATTTGTCGATTATCTGATTGCCGTCAACCCACAGCCGAACGCCATCATCGGTATAAGTGTAAAACGTATATGACTCGGAGTATCTCGGCTGCACTGAGCCGGCCCAGCGAACCGAGAATGTGTCAGGGCTGATACACGGGTCGGGCGAGGAAGTGCCCCATACGAAATTGACGTCCGGGTCAATCCGCACAAGTTTGCGATTACTCAGGTCGTTATTGTCGTAATACTTCCCGACAAGACCGTCTCCCTGGTCGGTCCCGGTCACAAATCTCCACTGCGTGCCGGGCGTAACAATGCCAATGAGGTTTCTCTCATCTATCCGCCAGTAGTAGCCCGTCTCTTCAGTCAGCGTCCCGGGGTCAAAGCGGGCGGCGCTCTGGTTACCGATAAACGGCGGCGGCGCCTCTGTGCCGAAATAGACATCGTGTGAGACGGCGTTTTGCCCCGGCGTCCACATCAAAAGCGGATTTATCGTCACACCGCGTGCGTTGGTGGCAGGATATGGATTTGTGGCAGGCGTTGCAGTTATGCCGTAGCCAAACAGCGTAACGACGCTGCTTGCCGGCATACTAAACGAACCATTCGGAACCACCGTACCGACATTCACGCAGTTTTCTGAAGCAGTTGTCCGATAAATGGTAAGTGTGTCCGGCACCAGATACCCGCTGTTGCTCAAGTTGATTGTCCTGGCGGCATCCGCCGTGTTTATGAGAACAAGCGTCAACGTGTTCTTGGTCAGATGCTTGTACGCAGTAACCAGCACATTCGGATCGTTCGAGCTGCACGACACCCGCATTGCCCCTGGCCTGACGTACCGATAGTAGTGCTTGGAGATATAATATCGCTTCGTCGGCTGGCCTGCACTGGTCAGTTCGAATGGGTTCGGCTCTCCGCTGCTGCCTAATTGCCACCAGACCCACGCGGAGATATTGCCGTACCGCAGCGCCGCATAAATCGACTCCGCCAACTGCCGCGAGTCGGCCCAGGTCTCCGCATAGCCGCTCGTTTCGGTCATCCACAGCCGCCTGCCTGTCGAGCCGAATCTGTTCCACGCGGCAGTCCATTGAACGACCTCCTGCGCGCCGGGCACGGGCGTCATACCGTCGTTGCCGTAACCGTGAACCGCCCATATACCCATCTGTACATTCGCACAAGGGTCGTTGATTATGTCGTATTCGTAGCTTGTCGAATCCCACTGCTGCGGCCAGAGCATATGCTCAACACCGTACAGCTTCACATTCGGCCAGGTCGCGTGAATAATCGGGCCTGCCACCTTCAGCATATCGCGGTACTGGTTTGTCGTACTGTTATGAAAATACACGCAGGAGTTGTACGGCTCAGGAAAATTGCACTCATTCTGCAAGCTTAGCCCATAAAGGTCGATGCCGATATCCTTGTAATCCTGAATCGTCTGCACCGAATAGGTGCCGAGGTCATCATAGTACTCCGGCAAAACGTATGCGTCATTACCCTGAGCACAGCAGACAGGTGGATTCTTCATCCAGTAAGGCGGTGTCCAGTAAGCGGCGATGAACTTAATCGGTTCGCCGCTCGCGTCCGCCTTGGCCTTGAGGGCCTGAAGCCAGCCAATCTGCTTCGGCCACTGGCCTGGCTCATTCGGCTTGGGGTAGTACTCGTTGCGGTTTATGGTAAGACCGAGGTCATCGACAATCAGGTTCAGGAAGGCGTCATTGTAGAACGGCCCGCCGCTCCACCAGACATCCATTGAGCCGTGTGCGCCGAAACCATCTATGGTCTGATACTCAATCGACTGCTCAACCGCCACATTGGCCCCGTAGGCCAGAACCGCAATAAGGCAAAATGCCGCCGTAACTAGCCGAAACCGCAGAGTACGAAACAATGCGGGCATACAACCCCCTTCCGCAAAGGCGTCAGAACCGATGTGGTATGGCAGGCCTCTTATTTTCACCAAACCCTCAATCAAGGGAAAAGACACCCCTTTAATACACCCTTTCCCCTGACTACCGTGTTATTATACGCCAATTCAAGGCACTTTGCAACGTTTTTTCGGCCTTTTTCTGTAATTCCACCGTCGTAAGCCATCCCTTCTCGACAGTGTGCCCTCACTTGCTTTCGTGATTATCTAACCTCTTTATTCACAGCACATTATAGACGTCCCAGCCGCTGCCCAATTTCCCTGTTTGGCTGGTAGGCCATCCAAATCTTCTCAAAGCACGCTTTAGCCAGCATTATTGTTCAATAAATGATAAACATACTGTTATGTTGTTAAAATTTGCAACATTTTGCTTGACAAAGTTGCATCCACAGCTAAACTTAACTATAGTTTGATATTCAGTGAACCATAGTCAGCCCAAAGGCGGCAGAATGATAAAAGCAGGCATAACAGTATATGGCGGGCAACCTCGATAACATTGCGGCGGCAGATAACGGCAGCGGGCGCGGTTTTGAGGACCTGGCAGAGCAAGCATCGCTGCTCGTCGAAAGAATCGCCCTGCTGCGGGGAGAAGACCGTTTGCTTATGACAATGTACGTCAATAACCACAACAGTTGTAGGCAAATAGCCCGCCTGATGGGGCTGCACGTTGGTACAGTCGCACGCAGATTACGGCGGTTATCGCACCTGCTCCTGGCCGGTGAGTATATCACCTGCCTGCGACACCGCGACGAACTTACCTCGCGGCAACTGCGGCTCGCCCGTGACTACTTTATGCGGCAATTGTCAATCCGGGAACTGGCCGCCAGGTACAAATGCAGCCGGTATCTAATTCGACAGATGCTCAGCCATATCTATCAGGTCGTCCACAAACACAGCAAATGACCGGAGGAGATAATCAAGCGATGGAGATAACCGTCAACAAAACAATTAAATGGCCCGGGGCCGTTACTGAGAAAGTCGCTGCCGTTATGCGGATGTTCGGCCTGACGACAGAGTATCTTCGTGAACGCCCCGCCGTACACCGCTGCGCACTCAAGGTTCAGCCGGGCGACGTCGTCTATGTAACCGGACCATCCGGGTCGGGAAAAAGCATTTTGCTGCGGGAACTCGAGGCAGCCGTCCCACCTGAGCAGCGAATCGTCCTGGATGACATTGACCTCGCCGGTGACAAAGCGGTGATCGAACGCATCGACGCAGGACTTGTCGAGGGATTGCGCCTGCTGAGCATTGCGGGCCTGAACGATGTCTTCTGCTTCATCAGCCGGCCGGTTGACCTGAGCGAGGGACAGAAATGGCGATTCCGTCTGGCAGTTGCCCTGGCCGCCGGCAAAAAGTTTATCTTCGCCGATGAGTTCTGCAGCAATCTCGACCGAATCACCGCCGCCGTCGTCGCGTATAACGTTCGCAAATTCGCAAAACGCAGCGGCGTAACATTTTTCCTCGCCTCCAGCCACGAGGACATCTTAGCTGATTTGCAGCCGGATATTCTCGTCGTCAAACACTTCGGAGACGACACTGAGGTCATTTACAGAGAGAAGATGCAACCGAATGAGCAAATGCAGCGTGACCAAATCGCTTGAGATTGTCAAAGGCAGCCGGCAGGACTACGACCGTCTGAGCCGCTATCACTATCGGCAGGAAAAACCCGGGGTTTATACCGCCATCTTTACCCTAACGGGCAGATTCAGAACCGCTGAGCAGCTAACTACCGCAGGCATAATAGTTTACACGATGCCGACCTTGTCGCTGGAGCTTCGCAACACAGCCCTGGGCAATATGCTCACCGGCCTGGACAGAACCACACGCGCCGCCGTCATCAACAGAAATATCCGCCGCATTGCCAGAGTGATAATCGAGCCGCGATTCAGAGGTCTCGGGCTTGCTGTTCGCCTGGTAACAGAGACAATGCCGCTTATGAATGTCCCCATCGTCGAGTCGTATGCCGTAATGGGGCAGATAAATCCCTTCTTCGAGAAAGCGGGTATGACCGCTTACGCTGCCCCGCCGCCGCAGCGCTGCGCCCGACTGCTTGAGGCGTTCAGCGCAGTCGGCATCGAGCCGACCGATCTGATTGACGCCGCGATCGTCCGGCAGAAGCTGGATGACCTCAGATGCCCCGCCGCCGATTTTATCGAGCGTGAAATGAAACTGTTCCTTCAAAGTTACGGCAAACGCCGGTCGATGCAGCCCGGAATCGAACGGACAAGATACATCCTCGGCAAGCTCACCGACAGACCCATTTATTACCTCTGGCGAAATCCTGAAACACAGTTGGAACTTTAAAATCGAGAATCGGGAATTGGAAATTTTGACTATGTTGAACAAGCTGCAACAAATACCGCTCGCCAATCTGCTGCCTCATCCTGCCAATCCAAACGTGATGAGCAAAGAGAAT
>CAYGVZ010000201.1:0-5617 GCA_964353475.1 uncultured Pirellulales bacterium
AGGCCTTCGGTTTTTCTGGACACCACCTGCTTTTTGCCCTATCATTATCTTCCGTTACATGCGGGGGAGAGCGCGGAGACCACCGGCTTTTTTTCTCCATACTGAGCATCTGCCCTCGCGCCTGGTCAGTGGTGAGCGAGGCTGGCTCCTGTGCTTATTGCGGCGAATCTGCCCGACGCCGAAAAGCGGGAAATCATCACCCACACCGCACGCGCATCGCGATGGGTGCCCGGTTGCGGCAGGCTATGCAATAGAAGCTCGGCTTTTGCATGCTGATCTGGAGGAAGCATGGCGTCGCTTGAGGAGAGGATCAAGGCCTTTGTACGCGCACAGGGCGTAGCTGTGGTGGGCGTGGCCGGCCCGGAGCGGCTGGATGGCCCCCCTTCCCTCGATCTGGACTACAGCATGCCAGGCGGCAGGTCCATCATCTCCATGGCTTTACCCATGCATGTTGGTGCCATCTACGACTTCCTCGCCAAACGGTCGCCGGCTCCCCACAACCTCGACCAGTTCCTTTCCTACCAGCGTTTGCAGCGGATCGGCCAGCGTCTGGCAGATTTCCTCGTTTCCCTGGGATACCGCGCGCGGGCATTGCCCTTGAGCGCCGACTACCGCCGTTCTCCCTATGTCTTCTCCACCCGCCCCGCCTTCTCCCACCGCCTTGGCGCCATCGCTGCAGGCATCGCCGCCCAAGGGTGGTCGGGGAACGTGATGACCAGGGAGTACGGCGCGGCCATCTACCTGGGCGCGGTGGTCACCGACGCCATCCTCGCGAGCGACCCGCCGCTTTCTCCCCGCCACTTCCTTGACTCCCTCTGTGTCAAATGCAAACGCTGCGCCGCCGCATGCCCCTCGCGGATGTTCGCGGCGGATGGCGAGGAATCCATCCTCCTTAATGGGGAACTCCACCAGCGCGGACGCAGGCGAAGCCTCTACCTGTGCGACATCGCCTGCTTCGGCATCCACAGCTTAAGCCTCAACCGCACATGGACCAACTGGGGCCGGCAGTGGATCGAGGAATGGATCGAGGAGGAACCGGATCCCCGCAGGAGGGGAAGGCTGATCTGGTCCATGCTCTCCACCGGCCTGGCCTCCGGAGATGCAACCCCACGTTTTGATGTGTTGAAGCGCCTCTGCAGCCGCCTATGGCCCGAGGAGATCATGGAAGGGGTACCCGAGGTATCCGGCCTGCCGCAGGATGAGACGGAGCGTTACCGCATTCTGGCCAGCTTCGTCTCGCGCATGGGCATACGGGGGATGGACGACTATCCCATTCCCATGGTCTGCGGACATTGCGCCCTGGTCTGCGGACCTGATACGGAGGAGAGCTCACGGCGCTATAAAACCCTTATCCGATCCGGACTCGTTGTGCCGGGGGAGGGCGGGAGGATGGTGCGGGTCGATACCTTCGAGGAAGCCAGGCGGATACGGGAGGCCAACTTCCAAAAGGTCAGCCTGGCCAGGAAGCTCAGCGACGCTGCCGCCACCTTCTACCTCTGGCATTGGAATTACTTCGGGATCGAGCCGCGCACCATGGTCCAGCAACTGATCTATCAGCGTCGCCTGAAACGGGCCGGCCGAACGCGTGGGGGTTGACCGTTCAGACCGACGATGGTCGCACATCATTTCAGGCGCGTTTCCTCACCCCTAGGCAGTTGATTTTATTGAAGAAACGTTATAACAACGTATTGAGGCTGTCCCTTGCCACTTGACAAGAGGGTACAACTCATTAATATATGACATAGTGCTATAGTTGAAACCTAACCCTGCGTATGCAGGTCATTGTATTGTTATTGTTTGTATCGTTTGTTGATGCATGAGTCCATTGCTTGCGCCGGGTTGTGGAATACAAACAACTTATAGAAGGAGGTAACCGGGGTATGAAAAACATCAAGGCAACTATGAAAAGATCGATTTTCCTGGTAGTTCTGGTGGCAGCCGTCTTTCTGGCCGGAGCGTGTAACGAGGCGAAGCTGACCATTTTGAGCACCAACGACAGCCATTCGCGTCTGCTCGGGGTGCCCATCGAAAACTATGACCCCACCACCACCGGTGATGGGACCATTGGCGGGGTGGCCAGGGTGGCGGCCATCATCGACCAGGTAAGGGCGGAAAAGCCGGATGTGCTGACCTTTGCTGCCGGCGATTTCATCGACGGAACCATCTTCATCACAGCGGAGGATGGGTCGGCTGACCTCAACCTGCTCAATTCCATGGGCTACGATGCCGCGTGCATCGGCAACCACGAGATGAGCATGGGACCGGATGGCCTGGCGGACATGATCCTGAAGGCCATGAAACCCATGATCCCCCTGCTCTGCGCCAACTTCGAGTTCAGCAACGAGAATACACCGCTGGGGCACAGCGACGATCTCCTGGAGTCCCTCCATTCCGAGACGGAACAGCCGGACAAGTACATCTTCGATTACATCGTGCGGGTAACGCCATCCGGGGCCAGGGTCGGCATATTCGGCCTGTTGGGCCAGAAGGTCCTGATGCCCGACTCCCTGCCGGTGAAGTTCTCCATCAAGTACCCCAAGATCCAGAGCCTGGTGAATAAACTGCGCTGGGTGGAGAAGGTGGACGTGGTCGTGTGTGTCATGCACGCCTCCTTTTCGGTCGACGGCAGCGGGGTTGGCAGCGGAGAGATTGCCGACATGGCCCAAAAAGTCCGGGGGATCGATGTCATCTGCGCCGGCCATTCACATAGTTTGGGCGCGGCCAAGGTAGCCTACACGGTGCCGGGGAGCGCCTGGACCACCACCATCATAGAGGCGGGCGATGATTTCGAGTACGTCGCGGAGGTAGACCTGACCCGCACCAAGGAAATGGTGCATGGTTCACAGACCGAGACCAGGGAAATCCAGGTAAACGACACCGTTCTTGGGTTACCCGCGATCATTAACCGCGTGAATGGTTTCATACCGGATATCGAGGCGAACTACTTGAGCCTGTATCCTATCTTGGGCGATGGCACCGTCTTCAGGGTGCTGGCGCATGCGGATTTTGCTTTCGGGCGGCTAAACTCGATGTACATGGTCACGGACGCCATGCGGCAGGCCGCCGGAGCGGATCTTGCCGTCTGCACGCCGGGGGCCGATACGGCATCCGTGGCAACGCATGGGGATGGTGAGATCGCCGTCTACGATGCGTTCCAGGCCATACCGCACAGCATGGGTCGGGACGGGAAACACGGCGGGGCGCTCTATAAATTCTATCTCAATGGCTCCGATATCCTCAAGCTCTTCGAATTAGGGACCTGCTTGCTCGGGCAGTTGACCTCGGACCTCTTCGTGGTGCCATCCGGCATGCGGATCATCTTCGACACCAAGAAGCTTCCCTATAAGCGCGTCCTCAAGATGTACTCCATGTCAGCCGACGAAACGAGTGAAACCCTGCTCTACGACAGCACGGACCCGAAGTATATCCTAAAAGGCGGCTGGATCAGCGATCCGCAGAAACTCTACTCCGTGAGCTCGAGCCTGCTCGTCCTCATCGGCCTGCAATACGTTTCCGGGATTCTGCCATTTGTGGATGTGTGGCCGAGGGATGCAGCAGGGAATCTGGTCAAGTGGGAGGCGGTGGCCGATCTCGACCGTTTCGTCGTGAGCGGTGAATTTCCAGGTGATGGTGCAACCTATGAGGTAAAGGCCTGGTACAGCGTCGCCCTATGGCTCAAGGATCTGCCCGGCGGCATAGTGCCGGCACGCTTTGATGATGATCCGGCTAATAACCCCATCGGCCCGCCGTGGCGCCGGATCTGGGATGTGCAGAAGTACGGCAGCCCGGATTAGTGTCAGGGCTTGATGGGCCTAGAACATCCATCGTCAGACGAGGGGGCTCCACATAGCCCCCTCTGGCATGTTGAGGGGATTCTGCAACCTCCTGATATCAGGAAAGTGATTCCCAGGTGTCCCGATTTGTCCGAGGGGAGGAATACGATCAAATTTATTCCAGCTTCATCCTCGACATGTGCAGGGTAATAATCTTATTCAAGAAGCTTTTCTATCTCAGGTATATGATGGAGGAAAAAACATAGGCTAGGGGGGGATTCATGAAGCATATGAGAATGTTAGTGTTGGGGTTTGGCCTGGCGGTTCTTTTCTGTGGTGAGCCTGTTACGGCGTATGCCTTTGATGTAGGCGGTCCCGTGTACGGGAAGGACCTGCAGGGTTCTCTGGGACTGGAACTGATCGTGGAACATTTCGACCGGGAGGTGGAAATAACCTTTGACACCCTGGATGAAAAGGAAACGGAAGGTCTAGATGAAACGGTGCTCATGGGGCGGTTCCATCTGCCGCTCGGCAAAGATGCGCTGCTCTATGTCGATGCCGGGCTCATCGACGACGACGATGCGGAATCGACGCCATTCATCATCGGTCTGGGAGCCGACATCCTCGTGTATGAACAGGAGAAACTGCGGCTCAATGTCGTTGCTGCCGGGCATTGGGTCCCTTCCTTCGACCTCGAGGAGAAAACCAGGTATCATGTCCTGCACACCTCGGGGGAAGAGGAGTATTATGAGCTCGGTGCCGGCATGCTGGTCTCCGGCAATCTCCCCTTTGACCGGCAGACCAAGGTGGTTCCCTATGGCGGCATCATGTTCTCCATGCTGCGGGGTTCCGTCGATGTGGACGCGCATTATGGGCCTGTCAATCTCCATGGTTCTGCGGATATCGAAGAGGACAACCCCCTCGTCGTTGTTGCGGGTATCTCGCTCCTGTTCCAGCAGGGCTTCTCATTTCGCATGGAGGCCCGTTTCATCGGTGACAGCAGCCTCTCCGCCGGCCTGGGCATAGCCTTCTGAACCCTGCGAAACCGGGGAGCGGAAGATGACAGGCGATGACAGGCCACCGGCATATATCGTAACCGGGGCGAATTCCGGCATCGGCAAGGCGATCGCCAAGGGGCTTGCGGAACGGGGTCTCCCGGTTGTCCTCGTATGCCGGGACCCGCTCAAGGGGCATGCAGCCCTGGATGAAATTCGCGTCCAGACAGGGAGCACAGCGCTCAGTCTGGTAATCGGCGACTTGTCGAGCTGTGCGGGCGTACACAAGGCCGCGGAACATCTCTTAGAGGAAGTCCCAAGGATCGGCGCGCTCATCAACAATGCCGGGCTCTGGAACATCAAGCGCGAACTGAACGCAGACGGACTCGAGATCACCTTCTTCGTCAACCACCTGGCCCCGTTCCTGCTCACGCACCTCCTGCTGGAGCGGTTGAAGGAGAGCGCCCCCAGCCGGGTGGTCAACGTGAATGCGGGCTTATACATCTTCGGCCGCGTCGATCTCGAGCGCACCCCGACGGGAGAGGATATGCACTGGCTGCGCACCTACGCGAACAGCAAGCTGTGCGGCGTTTATTTTACCTGCGAACTAGCGCGGCGGTTAAAGGCCACAGGGGTAACCGTCAATGCGATACACCCCGGCGTGATCCGCACCAATCTGGGAAATGGAGGCGGGATCGGGGGCGTGTGCCTGCGGTTCGCAAAAAAACTCTGGAAATCTCCCGAGAAAGGCGCGCAGGGCCCGATCTATCTGGCGATTTCCGATGAAGTGAAAGACAAAACCGGATGCTTCTATTTTCTCCTGAAGGAGAAACCGATCGCGACTGTAGC
>CAYGVZ010000202.1:0-5613 GCA_964353475.1 uncultured Pirellulales bacterium
GGCAAACAACACGACTTATTACTGGCGCATCGACGAGAAGAACGCCTACGGGACAACGACAGGCGACCAGTGGCGATTCACAACCGAAGCAGTCGCGTCTCCGGGCCAGGCATCGGCGTCCAACCCCGGCAACGGCGCAACGCAAGTAAGTTGTTCGGCGAATCTATCCTGGACGGCCGGTAGCGGGGCGACAAGTCACGATGTCTATTTCGGCGCCGACCCCACGCCGGATGCCGGTGAATTCCGCGGCAATCAGACGGCAACGACGTTTGACCCCGGCAAGCTGCTGGCTGCCACTACCTACTACTGGCGAATCGACGAGAAGAACGCTTACGGGACTACCACCGGCGTGGTGTGGAGCTTTACGACCGGCGAGACAGCAACAATCGAACTGGATAGCACCAGCTCCAAAGCCGACAACGACTCCGGCAGCTCAACGCTGGCCTTCTCGCACGTCGTCGGCAGCGGCGACGACAGGGCATTAGTCGTTGGCCTTGTCTGCGAAGGCAACGTCCCGGCCAATATGGTCGTATCGAGCGTCAAGTACAACGGCATTAATATGATTCCTGTTCCCGGCTCGAGCATAAGCGTCGGGGCAAGCTGGATTATGAAGACGGACCTGTATTACCTGCTCGAAGATTCACTGCCTTCGCCCGGCAGCTATACCGTAGCCGTTACCTACGCGGGCAACAACATCGACAGAATGGCGGGCGCGGTTTCGCTGTTCAACGTTGACCTGTCGGGGCCGGAGGCCGCAGCAGCAAAGGCAGACGGCAACGATGTATCGACTATCTCTACCAATATAACGACTCTCACGCCCGGCGCCTGGGTGGTTGACGCGGTGGGAAGCGGCAACTCCGGCGCGTTCACGAGCACCACAGGCGGTATGGTCGAGCGATGGGACGTCTCGGCAGAAAGCTCCAACGGCGCCGGCAGCACCAAGCCCGTGGCGACGGCGGGACAAACCACGATGAGCTGGCAGCATGACAGTGCAAAACGTATGACGCACTCGCTGGCCGTCTTCGCTCCCGCTTCTGGCTATTATCCTGCGGGCGACCTGAATCTCGACAGAAGCGTTGATATCGACGACCTCGACATCTTCGCCGGTCAGTGGCTCGATACAGGCGGCTGCACCGACCCGAACTGCGCCGACCTCGATAACAGCAACAGAGTTGATTTTGTTGACTTTGCCCTTATGGGCCAGAACTGGGGAATGTAACCGATTTTGAAAATAAATTGGAAAGGACTGATCCTATGGAGACCAGAAAACTGGCAATCGTACTCGGAGCCGTCTGTGTTCTTGCCGCCGCCTCGCACGCTGCCACCGGCTGGGTTGAGGATTTCAATGACAATAATAGTGCGGATTGGGTCGGGACGGCTTACTATCATTTGACCGAGGCAAACCAGGAACTCGAAATCGTCGCAAACAAACAGAATGGCTCGTGGAACTCATTCTGGTACGACATATATCCGACTGTCATTGATATGTCGGCTAATCCGCGTGTCACGGTCAGAGTCAAGGCCGACACTGATTTGAACCTCAACTTTTCCCTATGGGACGTCTATAACAGCAACAAATACCCTGTCACTCTGGAAACCGGCGGGCTGGAAATCACGGCCTCCGACGATTACCAGACGTACTGCTTCAACTTTGCGGGGGTTAGCGGCATCAACCTCACGCAGATTTATAAGCTCAATTTCGTCTTTAATCCAGGCACGCCCACCTACCGCGGCACGGTTTACTTTGACGACCTGCGCATCGGCAGTGAAGCGGCACTGACCCCCAACATCACGAATGTTCCCACCCAGCAACATATAATCAATGCGCCGCAGCAGTGGATACCGTTGCGGGGCGTCTCTGCAAACGGCGGCGGTACTCCAATTACAATCACCGCCGTTAGCTCCAACCCATCTCTGGTCCCCGACCCGTGTGTCATTTATACTTCGCCCAATTCGACCGGTTTTCTGTGCTATACGCCGGTCGCCGACCAGTTCGGTACCGCCACAATCACGGTTAGCGTTTCCGCGCCAAGCACCCAGCCGGCGACGATGGCATTTGACGTGGTTGTCGAGAAAAATATGGCTCCGCGCATCGATCAGGTTGCCGACCAGAAGGCCAAGGCGGGCGCGTTGCGCACGATTGAACTTACCGGCATCGACGACGGCAACCCCAACGCAAGACAGGCCATCGTGGTTACGGCGGAAAGCTCTAATCCTTCGATTATTCCGCATCCTACGGCGGTTTATACATCCGATGATTTCGCCGGCCAACTGCGCCTGACACCGACTCTCGGCCAGACCGGTACCGCAACAATCACCGTAACGGTACAGGACAACGGCGGCACCGTCGCAGGCGGCGCAGATACCAACCAAATCTCCTTCGATGTCTCGGTCTATGAACAGCTCAATCTGCCGCCCACAATAAATGAGCTGCCGGACTTATCCATCCTCGAAAATGACAATGAGCAGGTTATTGTTTTGTCGGGCATCGGCGACGGCGATGCGGATGCAAGTCAGAATCTCACAGTCGTGGCGTCCAGTTCCGATACCAATCTTATTCCGACGCCTGTTGTCCAATATACCTCGCCTGACTCAACCGGTCTTTTGAGATTCACCCCCTGCCCGAACCAAATCGGTACCGCCGCCGTCACCGTAACCGTCACGGATGACGGGGGGTTGCCCAACAATAACGGCAACGAGTCCACCGAAATCGCTCTTGACGTGCAGGTACGCGTCCGTCCCATCATCGGCTTTGAGGATGAGTTCACAGACGGTATTCTCGACCCCTGCTGGAACGCCAACACGGAGGGCGCTCATACCGTCACGGAGGAAGGCGGCGCACTCAAGATAGTCGTCGATAAGGTCCCTACCGGCAATATATGGGCGGGCCTGTGGTATCCCATTCCCAACGAGCTTGACATATCAGAGCACCCGTACATCAGCATCCGTATGCGGACCACCAACCCCAACGATATGCTCATTTTCCTCTGGGATTACCAGGACCACTACAACACCGCCGGAACTGTCACGCAGAACGTCACATCAACCTACGTTGAGTATTTCTTCGACTTTACCGGCAAAACCAAACAGGGCGACGGGCAGGACGTCGATATCTCGCGTCTGAAGGCCCTGCTGTTTAACTTCGACCCGGGCGGTACGCCGCTCTATCAGGGGACGTTTTACTTTGATGACCTGCGCGTCGGCGACAAGGCGCATCGACCGCCTGTAACGCCCGTTGTCACCATCAACCCTGTCCCTGACTATGCGGTCGCCAGGAATTCGCCTCAGCAAACGGTCGAGTTGAGCGGCATCAGCGACGGCAACAACAACGCTCATCAGGTGACGCTGGCGGTGCAAAGCTCCAATACCTCTGTCATACCCACCCCTGTTGCGAGCACGGTTGTTGACGGCAATGCTACCCTAACCTACACCCCTGCGCCGAATGTCACGGGCAGTTCCACTATCACCGTTACCGCCTATGCCTCCGGCTCGACAAGCAAACAGGTCAGCTTCAAAATCGATGTCGTAACCGTCGATGTTCCTTCTGCTGTCGGCGTTGACGTCAATCTTGCGACACACTATCAGGAGATAGATGGCTTCGGTGCATTTCTGGGCGGCGGAGTTGATGTGCTCATACCGTATGTTCAGGACATTGGAATGACGATGGCGCGGTTCGGCGTAATCGACGCTGAATTTGAACCCAGCAACGACAACAGCGATCCCAATATCACCGACCTCGATGCCTTCAACTATAACGCCCTGCCGATGGAGTTTATGCGGCATCTCAAGGAGCAGACCGAGGTGGAGAAGTTCATCGTTACGATGTGGAGTCCGCCGGCGTGGATGAAGAAGAACAAGTGCCTGTCAGCGGAGTCGTGGGCCACCGACAATATCTTGCAGCCGCACTTCTATAATGAATACGGCGAGTCAATGGTCGCGCTGGTCAAGGCGGTCAAGAAAGAAACCGGTATCGACCTCTACGCCGTCTCTCTCCAAAATGAGCCACAGTTCAACGAACCATACGCCTCCTGTGTCATCACCTGGGAGCCGTACCGCGACCTGCTTAAAGTTGTCGGGCCGCGATTCGACGCCGACAGCAACGCGACAAAGATATTCTTCCCGGAGGCCCTTCACGCTCAGGGCAGCATCGATGACTATATTCACACGGTCAACGCCGACCCGCTTGCACGCAACCACGTGGATGTCGTCGCTGTCCACAACTACGACTCCGACGGTATCAACGTCGGCGGACCCGGCGCTCAGGGCTGGACGGATATTTATTCCTGGGCACAAGAGCCGCCCGCCAAGAAGACCTGGATGACCGAAACATCAGGCCACGCAGATAACTGGGACGGCGCAATGACCCTGGCCGCCAACATCTATCAGTCGCTCTACTACGGAAAGGCCAGCGCCTGGGTCTTCTGGTCATTCAATGTCAGCACCGGTTCCGAGGTTTTCGGCCTGATGGTCAACACCGTGCCGACATCTCGCTACTACGTTTCCAAGCAATATTACAAATTCATCAAGCCCGGTGCATACCGCGTCGGGGCGACTTCTGCGAACTCCGATATCCTTGTCCTGGCCTTCCATCATCAGGTTGATAATACCGTAGCGGTTCTTCTGATTAACAAGGGGACTGTTCCTCGGGTCGTGAATGTTACCGGGTCGGGTCTTCCATCTATGTACGCCTCATATACAACGAGCAACTACAGGAATTGCGTGCAGGGACTCTATGTGACGGACGGCCTGTTTCTGATGCCGGCAAGCAGCGTTGTTACGCTTTACGGCACGATTGCGCCGCCAGGCCCGCCTGCCCAGGCCAGCGTACCAGGCCCGACCAGCGGTGCAACGGGTGTCGGCATCAACGCGGATTTGTCGTGGACCAGAGGAACCGGTGCGACAAGCCACGATATCTATCTGGGCACAGACGCCAATGCCGTCGCGGCTGCCGACCACAACGACCCGGAATTCAAAGTCAATCAGGCCGGCGTGGTCTATGACCCCGGCCTGCTCACCGCAGGCGTCGCCTATTACTGGCGCATAGACGAAGTCAACCCTTACGGCACAACATTAGGCAGCGTCTGGAACTTCACGACTCAGTCGCCGATACCGCCCGGCCAGGCATCCAATCCCGCCCCTACAAACCACGCAACGAATGTCGGCTGGGACGCGGACCTGTCCTGGACAGCGGGCGCCAACACCGACTCCCACGATGTCTATTTCGGGACAACCTCCACGCCGGCGTTTATCGGCAATCAGAGCAGCACTACATACGACCCCGGTCGTTTTGCCGCGGGTGTAACATACTACTGGCGGATAGATGAAAAGAACATCTTTGGCACAACTGCCGGCATTGTCTGGGATTTTACGACGCTCGGCCCCACACCGCCCGGCCAGGCAACCAACCCCAGCCCCATGAATGTGGCCACTGGGGTCAGTACATCCGCCGACCTGTCGTGGACAGCCGGCGCGCTTGCTGATTCACACGATGTCTATTTCGGCACGACCAACCCGCCGGCCTTTGTAGGCAATCAGGCCGGAGCAACATACGACCCCGGCACCCTTGCTTACAGCGCTACTTACTATTGGCGCATCGACGAAAAGAACGCCTAC
>CAYGVZ010000203.1:0-5597 GCA_964353475.1 uncultured Pirellulales bacterium
AAACCGCCCCTGACCCCCACTACCCTTATTCTTGACTCAAAAACCCCGATTTCACCCTGTCAACACGCAAACCACTGGATTCTATTGAATTCTAATGGATTCTATTGGTTCGACTCCGCTCACCACGGGTTTTTCAGCGTAATAATGCGGCCCGTAAGGGCCGCCCCAAGGGGGCGGTTTTTGTCCTACCCTCCTACGGCGGGCAAGCGTAGGGCAGGCCCTTCGGCAAGCTCAGGGCAGGTCCGGGAATAGGCGGGCAGGCCCTTCGATTGCACTCGCTTCGATAAACTCAGTGCAGGCAGGGCAGGCGTGGCAGGAAATCGTGCGAATTTGCGGGACAGGGTCGGCAATACTATACTTTTTTTATACGTCCGTTTTGAGTTTTTTGGTTTTGCAAGGCCGATTTCATGCCGATATAGCAGCAGCCGGGTATAATGCGCATCCTGCCCGGCTTATACTGAAAACGACTTGCCCCCGCTGCTTCGTTTTTGCGAAGCAAAACGGCGGGGGGTCCTGATAGTTTAAGGGGTCAGATTATGACGCAGACATACGAGGCCACCAAGCCAGTTTACACCGGGGAAAACACAAAAGAGCTCAGCATTAATGATATGCTCGCGTACTTTGAGGAAATGGGAACGATGCGGGTATCAGACCTTCACCTCAAGGTGGGCGCGCCGCCCACGTATCGAGTGGATGGCGACCTCGAGAAATTGAAAGGTCCGCTGCTCAGCCCGGAGGTTGCGGAGCAGCTCATCTACCCGCTGCTGAGCGAGGACAACCGGCAGAAGCTGCTGCGAGACCGCAGCGTTGACTGCTCATATCGCTTGGGCAGCACGCATTTTAGAATCAACGTTTTCAAAGAGAACGACGGCTTCTGCGCAGCCATCAGGGCGCTTTCAGCCGACATCCCGTCCGCCGAGCAAATCGGTTTTCCCAACGACCTGTGGAAAGACATCATCCAGCGAAAGCACGGGCTGGTGCTGGTAACGGGTATAACCGGCGCCGGAAAATCCACAAGCATTGCTTCGCTCGTTGACCGCATAGCGAGAGACCGGGCCTGCAGGGTAATCACAATCGAAGACCCCATCGAGTACGTGTTTGAGCAGAGAAGCTCGCTGGTTTCACAGCGTGAACTCGGTCGAGACGTTCATTCGTTCATTGACGGGCTTAGAGCGATGCTGCGCGAGGACCCCGACGTTATTTTTGTCGGCGAGATGCGCGATGCGGAAACGATTGCGATGACCCTTATGGCGGCCGAGACGGGCCACCTGGTTTTCTCCACCCTCCACACGCGCGACAGCGCCGGCAGCGTTACCCGCATACTTGATTACTTCCCGTCGGGCCGGCAAAGCGAGGTCCGTAACCAGCTTTCGCTGGGGCTGGCCTACATACTCAGCCAGAAGCTGATTCCGCGAAAGGACGGCAACGGCAGAGTGGCCGCAATGGAAATCCTCAACAATAACTACGCAGTCGCCAATCTCATCAGGACGGGCAAGATTGAGCAGATATGCTCGCAACTGCAGACCAAGACCCAGAACCGTTACGATGAGAAGATGATTACGATGGAAAAGCACCTCGCACGCCTCGTCAAGGAAGATAAGATTGACTTCCTCGAGGCGCAGAAATGGGCCAACAACCTCACCACGTTCGCTGAGGCGATGCGAGTGGATTAGGGGGGTAGTTTTCGTCCTGCAAAGCCCCCGACCAGCGGGGGCTTTTTTATTGAATCACCGAGCAAGCGGATTACACGGGTAGTCGTTCGCTGCGAAGAAACTTTGAGAATCGGATTTTCCGGGAGAGGTACTTGACACAGGCGGGCAAACAGCTATACTTTCCAACGTTATGAGGGAGCAACGACGGAAGCCGATAATCGGTCTGATGGGCGGAATGTGTTCCGGCAAGAGCACAGTGGCGGAAGAGTTTGCCAGGTATGGCTGCGCGGTGATTGACGCCGATCAGATAGCCCACGAAGTACTCTTGCGGCAGGACGTGATAGACAAGATAGTAGAGCAGTTCGGCAGAGATATACTTGACTCGCAGGGCGGGATTGACAGAAAGAAGTTAGCGATTGTGGTGTTCCACGACCGCGAAAAACTGCGTTCTTTGTGCGATGTGGTCCACCCATACGCATTTGCCCGCGTTGAGGAGCTTCTGGCGGAATATGGCAAGAGGGATGATGTGCGGGCGATAGTGCTGGATATACCATTATTGGTGGAAGTGGGGCTGGACAAACGGTGCGATAAGCTGATTTTTGTGGAATGCGACAGCCGGCGACGGCTTGAAAGGGCCTCGGAAATGGGGTTTTTGGGCGAAAATCAGGTTAATGTGCGCGAAAATTTTCAGATTTCTCTGGACAAAAAGAGGGCCATCGCCGATAATACCATCGACAACAATTCCGATGTCTCGGAACTGTCCAGGCAAGTCGCAGAGATTTTCACGAGTGTGATTGAGAACGTGTAAGTGGGGCTTTACAAACAACCCACATCTGATTAGCCGAGTTTCGGCAAACAAGAACATCCGGCCCGGGTTGCCGTTTCACCCTGAATGCGTGAAAAACCACCATAGACGGCAAGCAGCCAATTAGGCGCGGGCGGGGGGTTTGGCGGAAATTGGCGGGCATAGTTAGGTAAAGAATCAAGTCCTGTTGAAATCTTACGGGAAGAAACCAATCCAAAAAGGTGTACTATGGAAAATGGAGAACAGGTACAAATGAACAGAGGCGGTGAAAGACAGGAAAGGCATCATTCAGGCAAAGGCCGCAAGAAAAAAAAGAGAGGCAGCCCGGTAGAGGTGGTGGCCGCGGCGCAAGAACCGGCGGCGCAGCCGGCAGTGGAACAAGAGGCGGCAGCGGTGCCGCAGATAGAGAACGGACAGCCCGCTGCGGTAGCCGAGGCCGGGAAGGCGCCGGAAGAAAGCACTCATGAGAAGTACGAGCGGATAAAGAAGGGCAGCTTGTACCTGAGGGACCTGCAGGACCTGTCGGTGGCGGACCTGCACGAGCTGGCGAAGAAGGAGAACATAACCGAGTTCAGCGCGCTGAAGAAGCAGGATTTGATATTCAGAATTCTGAAGGAGAAGATACGTCAGAACGGGTTGATGTACGGGGAGGGGGTGCTGGAGGTGCTGCCGGACGGGTACGGCTTTTTGAGAAACCCGGACTACAACTACCTGTCAAGTCCCGATGATATTTACGTCTCACCGTCGCAAATCAGGCGATTCGGTTTGCGGACTGGCAACGTGGTGTCGGGTCAGATACGGCCGCCGAAGGATTCGGAGAAGTACTTCGCGCTGTTACGGGTGGAGGCGGTGAACTTTGAGGACCCGGAGCGATTGTCGGAGAAGGCGGTATTCAGTGATTTGACGCCGTTGCACCCTGAGCAGAGGATAATAATGGAGACGACGCCGGAAGAACTGAATATGCGAATCATTGATTTGATTACGCCGGTGGGCAAGGGGCAGCGCGGGTTGATAGTTGCGCCGCCGCGGACAGGCAAGACGGTACTGCTTCAAAAGATGGCGAATGCAATCAGCACAAATTACCCGGAAGTAAAGCTGATAGTGCTGCTGATAGACGAACGGCCGGAGGAAGTGACGGAGATGGAGCGCAAGACCGCGCCGGACGTGGAGGTGATAAGCTCGACGTTTGATGAGCCGGCGTCGAGGCATTGCCAGGTGGCGGAGGTTGTGATTGAGAAGGCCAAGCGGCTGGTAGAGTACGGTCACGATGTGGTGATACTGCTCGATTCCATCACGCGGCTTGCGCGTGCGTATAACTCAGAGATGCCGCATTCGGGCAAGATACTCACGGGCGGCGTTGATGCCAGCGCGATGCAGAAGCCGAAACAGTTCTTCGGGGCGGCAAGAAAGATTGAGGAAGGCGGGTCGCTTACGATTTTTGCAACGGCGCTGATTGATACCGGCTCAAAGATGGACGAGGTCATCTTTGAGGAGTTCAAGGCGACCGGAAATATGGAATTGCATTTGGACAGGCGGCTGGTTGATAAGCGAGTGTTCCCCGCGATTGAAATCAGCAGAAGCGGCACGAGAAGAGAGGAATTGCTGCTCGACCGCAAAGAGCTGGAGCTGACGTATCGGCTGAGACGTGTGCTCAGCGAGATGAACCCGACAGAGGCGGTGGAGCTGCTGAAGGGGCGGCTGGCGAAGTGCCGGACGAACGCAGAGTTTCTGATGACGATGAGTATCGATTAGAACGACTGGCGAGCGGCGCCGGCGAACGGTCGGACGGCGGCGAATCGCTTTACAGTGCGGTGATGTTTGATTAAGATAAGATTCCGGCGAAGGGTATTTCGCCGGAATCTTTGTTTTTTGGCGGATTTGCGTCGGGAAAGGTATGACTAAAGAGCTTGCAAAGGTTTACGAGCCGAAGGCAACTGAGCAGCAGGCCAACGAAATTTGGGCCGCCGGGGATTACTTTCACGCCCAGGCAAAGGGCGACGGGAAGAAGGCATACACGATAGTGATACCGCCGCCGAACGTAACGGCTGCGCTGCATCTGGGGCACGCGCTGAACAATGCGCTGCAGGATATTTTAATCCGGTATCACCGGATGCGGGGATTCAATACGTTGTGGATGCCCGGCACCGACCACGCGGGGATTGCGACGCAGACGGTGGTTGAGAAAAGGATCCTGGCGGAAGAGGGCAAAAGACGGACAGATTTCAAGCGGGAAGAATTTGTCGGGAGGGTGCAGGCGTGGAAGGACGAATACGAGGCGAGAATTATCGAGCAATTGAAGGCGATGGGATGCTCGTGCGACTGGAAGCGGACGCGGTTCACGATGGACGAGGTATGCGCACGGGCGGTGAGGGCGGCGTTCTTCAAGCTCTTCAAGGACGGTTTGATTTACCGAGGCAAGCGATTAGTCAACTGGGACCCTGCGACCGGGACGGTGTTAGCCGATGATGAGGTCGAGTATGAGGCGGTGCAGGGACATTTCTGGTATATGCGCTATCCGTTAGCGCAGACCGTTACTATTGAGGGAAAGCCAGTCGAGCACGTGACAGTTGCGACGACGCGGCCGGAGACGATGCTTGGTGACACGGCGGTTGCTATGAATCCTGCTGACCCGCGGGCGAAGTATCTTGTGGGTAAAAAGGTGCGTCTGCCAATAGTGGGCAGAATCATTCCAATTATCGCCGATGAGCACGTGGTGCTGCCGGATTTAAACAACCCCGGGCAAGATGCCCGTGCCACAGATGAAAAGGCAAAATTCTCAACGGGCTTCTTGAAGGTTACGCCCGCCCACGACTTGGACGACTGGGCGATTGGGCAAAGGCAAGGGCTTGAAGTAATTAACGTGATGGCGCCGGATGGCTCGATTAGCGATAAGTTCGGCTGGACGGACTGGGAGCAGATTAAGAATCCTGACGTTGAAAACCTTATCGGGATGGACCGGTTTGAGGCGCGAGAGGCGATTGTGGAGTGGTTCAGGCAGGAAGGGCTGCTGGAGGATGTGCGGGAGTATTCGCACGAGGTGGGGCATAGTTATCGCAGTCACGTCCCGATTGAGCCGTACCTGTCTGACCAGTGGTATATCGCGGTGAAGAAGCCGATTGAGCATATATCAAAGAAATTTG
>CAYGVZ010000204.1:0-5588 GCA_964353475.1 uncultured Pirellulales bacterium
CATCTTCTGGATTGTATACGGGCTTAAAAGCTTGAAGTTTATATGGTCCAGCTTGTTGGGGTCCTTTCGCTTGTCGCGCCTGGGCCACTTCCTCGCGTCGCGGACGGTCCCGACACTGGTAACGTGGAGGCCGGGCACAAAGTTTGCCCTTCCGTCGGCGCGGGCCTCGAGATGACTGAACGGATAATCCTCCACATCGAAGTTGCCGGTGTGCTTGCCAAGCAATACGCTGAAAGGCCCGGTCCTGCAGGGCCACATCATATATGAGAATGAGCCGGTCTTTGTGCCGCGAAGGAGCTTGCCTTCATGAACAGGACCGAGCTTGTACATATGATTGGACTGATTCGTACCCGAGCCGGCGTTGTAAAAGCTCACCAAAGCGGCGATGAGCAGGGTGGATTTGTGGTGCGTGACTGTGTAAGGTCCGGCAAAAAGGGAGCAGGCCTCGCCGTGAAAACCTTCGCAATTGGAAAAGAAGAGCGAGTTCTTGGCTGAAAACTGCTCGCCGATTAGGCATCCCTGGCCTACGAATGTACTTTCGAGCACGGCGTGGCCGGTGACGGATGAGCTTTCAGAGATGATGAAGTCGTGCGCCACAACGCCGGTCCCGATGATGGTCGGGGCGTCGGGGCTGCTCAGAATAGTACCGTTTACCAAACTGGCTGCGCCATTGAGCACGGCCGCGGGGCCAACTTTCACGTCAACCATTTCGCCGACCGAGCAGATTTTGGCGCCAGGGGCGATAGAGCCGCGGTCAGCTTTGACCTGCTCGACGTATCTGGATGCGACGGCTTCGAGCATCTCAATCATCTTCGGCCTGTATCTATGCAGACACATCAGATATGCGAACTGTGAATTCAGCTTGTCGAAGATAATTACCTCTCGCCCGCCGGCTTCATTGAGGGCGGCGACACGGACCCCGTTGCCGAAAGCGGCGCCAGGCCTGGCCTGAATCGTGCCGACATCTTCAATACAGACGTCATCAGCAATATCATAGTTGGAAAGGCGGACGCGGACATTGGCAATTCTGGTTCCGTCGCCGATGGCGCAGTCGGCAATGGTTGCGTAGTAAAGTCCGCACGGTTTTTCGTCACCGCGTACATCCGAGACATATCCCGACAGATTGCCTACAGAGACGGTTCCACCGAAGCGGCAGTGTCGCAGGCGGGACATATCGCAGAGCCGGTGAATCGTGACCAGCGACCAGTCGTCAGCAGTGCAGCCCTGAGAGGCCAGTTGTTTAATCCGGTCTTGTGTAAGAGCACGGAAATTAGTGCTTGTCATTTGGCAACCTCCTGTAAAACGATATCGTAGGTGTCTGCGGCAATCGCAGCTTCTTCATTTGTGGGGATGACGTAAATTCTGACGCGGCTGCGGTCGGTGCTAATCAGCGCTTCGACTCCAGCCGCGGCGGCATTTCTCCGGGCATCCAGCTCGATACCAATATGGGACAAGCCGTCACAAATCTTATCACGGACGCCGGCGGCACTTTCGCCTATGCCGCCGGTGAAAACCACTGCGTCCAGCGAACCAAGCACCGCGGTATAAGCACCGATATATTTCCTGACTCTATAGCAGAAGATATCAACGGCCAAGGCGGCCCGCTCATCGCCCGTCTGCGCCAGTTCCGTCAAACGTCGCATATCGTTGCTCCTGCCGCTGATACCCAGGAGGCCCGATTTCTTGTTGCATATCTCATTCAGTTCTTGGATGTCGAAGCCCTTTTCAGCAAGATAGAAAATGATTGCCGGGTCAAAATCGCCGCAGCGTGTGCCCATCACCAGTCCCTCCAGAGGAGTGAGGCCCATAGATGTGTCGATGCTCCGGCCGTTTTTTACAGCCGTTATGGAACAGCCGTTGCCCAAGTGAGCAGTAATCAAGTCCACATCATACTTGCCGGCCCCCATAAGCTCGGCTGCACGGCGGGCCACATAGCGGTGACTGGTGCCGTGAAAGCCGTAGCGTCGTATGCCATACTTCTCGTACAGTTCGTAAGGCAGCGCGTATAAATAGGCGGTCCTCGGAATGCTCGCGTGAAAAGCGGTGTCAAAACAGGCAACCTGGCGGACGCCGGGAAGGTTGGCCTGCGCGGCGCGAATCCCGACAAGATTGGCCGGATTGTGCAATGGAGCAATATCGGCGAATTTCTGGATTGCAGCCATAACCTTATCATCAATGAGAACCGAACCGGTAAACTCTTCACCGCCGTGCACGACCCTGTGACCAACAGCGCCAATATCGGAAATGTCGTCCAGAAAACCATCTTCCTTGCTGGTGAGGGTTTGCAGTATAAGGTGCACACCCTCTTTGTGGTCGGCGACCTCAGCCGAAACGGCTGTTGTCCTTTCCGTGGACCATTGTCTGAGCTGCGATGAGCTTTCGCCTATCCGCTCGACGATGCCCTTGACGAGCGGTTCTGACTGAGGCATCTCATACAACTGATACTTTATCGAGCTACTGCCGGCGTTGATAACCAGGACTTTCATAGTTATTGGGACACCCGCTCCTTTTCTGCTTGTTGTGCGAGGCCTGCCGGCGTCTGGGCCAGAGCAATAATGGCTGTTGCGACTATGTCATCTACGCCGGCGCCGCGCGAGAGGTCACTTATGGGTCTGGAGAAGCCCTGCAGGAAAGGCCCAAGTGCCTGGGCTTTGGCAAGGTGCTGCGTGAGCTTGTAGGCGATGTTGCCGCTGTCGAGGTCCGGGAAGATGAGGACATTCGCTCTGCCGGCGACCTCGCTGCCTGTCTTGACTTTTCTCGCTGCGATGGCAGGTACAATGGCGGCGTCGGCCTGTAGTTCTCCGTCTGCGGCCAGATGGGGACACTTCTGCTTTATCAGCTCAAGGGCCTTCAAGACCTTGTCAACGCGTGCGTGACTTGCGCTGCCCTTGGTGGAAAACGAAAGCAATGCCACGCGAGGCTCGACGCGAAGGAGTTTTGCGGCGCTATCGGCGGAGGCAACAGCGATATCTGCAAGCTGCTCGGCGGTCGGCTCAATGTTTACGGCGCAGTCGGCGAAGACGAAGACCCTGCTCTGCTCGCCCTGGGAGCCGGGAACAACGATAATGAAAAAGCTGGAGGGCGTGCGGATGCCGGCAGCCAGCCCGACTGTGAGCGCGCCGGCCTGAATGACGATTGCAGTTGCCGTGGAAGCGCCGGCGACCATAGTATCGGCGTGGCCGCAGGCCACCATCATACCCCCATAGAAGAGGGGCTTGCTCACCATCCTAAGCGCCACCGGCAAACTCAGATTATCTCTGCCCTGTATGTACTTCTCGGCATAAAGCTGGAGCATATCGCTTTCCTTGGGGACGATGGCTTCAATGCCGTCAAGGGTAACCTGCGCCTGCTTTGCCGATGCTTCGGCTTCTCCGGGTCTGCCCAACACTATTGGGGTCGCAATACCCTGGTCTTTAATCCTGCGGGCAGCGAGAACGACTCGCTGGTCGCCGCCTTCTGGAAGAACCACCCGAAGGCCGCGGCCTTTGACCTTGTTCAGAAACTCCTGCATCACGTCCATAACAGAAAACTCCAGCAAGATTGCGCTGCATTGACAGCAAGAAGCAGCGCCCTCGATTGGCAATTGGAACAGACGGCACGGAGAATGTCAACACTCATCTTTTTTATACGTCATACATAGAGTATAAGGCAATGGCTTTATGGTTGGAACGGACGCTGCCACGGACGTGCAAGCTTGCTGAACGTGTCGGCCGAGGGCTGGCTACCCTTGTGTGATTGCGCTATTATCTGCGACCAGCGGTGGCGCGACAGCATTTTGTATATGTAGGGCATAGAGACCTTGTGACCAAGCGAACGCTCGACAAGGGGTTTTATTTCTGAGGCCATGGGAACATCTCCGTTACGAGCACGGTCGATGAACGGCCTGAGGACCTGGCGTTCCTGCGATAGAGTGAGAAATGCCCAGCGGCGTCCACCGCGACCCTGTCGGTCAAGGGCGGCCGGCCCGCCTTCGTTGTATTGGCAAATCCAGAGCCGGACGGCCTGGACTGAAACGCCCAGAATCTCCGCTACTTTGCGGGCGTACAGCCGGCCCTCAAGCGTAAGCCAGACGGCCATACGTCTTTTGCACGCGGCCTCGTCAGGCGCATTCTTTACCCAGGCAAGCATGCCCTGGACGGACAGATGCGGTTTTATGTATCCAGGCGGTCTCATACCATCGTATAAATCATTCTAATTAGTGCTATGTTTGATGTAAAGAGATAAATAAATTTGTCGGTGTTTTTTTAAGAAGACGGCGGAGCGGCCAAGAACGCCTTTCCGGCGGCGTCCGTCCGGGGTTTAATCACGTCGCAGTTCGCTCACCCACCGATTACCATGTCAGGGGAGACAGGACAAGGAATGTGCTGATGACCGGCCGTGGCAGATATGGACTGTCAGACCTTCCGGCAGGGGCGCAGGCGTGATAGGAGGGCTGACAGCCGTTGCTTGATTCGGGCGGAGCGGATTTGGCGAGAGATGGTTTTGAGATGTGGGTCTTTGGGGGCGATTGAGAGGGTTTTTTTGATTGTCTCTGCGGCGCGGCCAAGCTCGTGCATTGTCAGGTAAACGATGGCGCTGTCGCGCAGTGCGGGGACATAATCCGGGCGAATGTCGAGGGTGTGCGCGAAGAACTCTGCGGCGTCTGCCGGCTCGCCTCTGATGGCGGCGACAACGCCGAGATAGTAATGGGCATCAGCATTCGAGGTATCAATATCAACGGCGCGCAGCAGGCAATGCGTTGCATAGTCGAGCTGCGGGCTGTCCGCGACATCGGCGGTTTGGGTCTGCGGCAGCAGTTCGAGAAACATCGACGCCATAGACACCAGCACGCAGCAATCCTCCGGAGCCAGTTTGATTTCCGAGACCAGATAACTTTCGGCCTTTTCATTTTCGCCTGCGGCAAGGGCCTGCTGCGCCAGCCGATAGCGAGGGCCTGGCATAGAAGCGTCCTTTTCCATCGCCTGCCTGAACAGGTCCGCGGCGTCCGCGCAGTCGCCGCCGGCCAGGGCGATTTCACCGAGATAAAACAGGGGGGCGGCAGCGTCGGGTTTCAGCTCGATGACTCGGTGGAATTTTTCCTTTGCCGATTCGACGTCGCCGGCCTCAAGCAAAAACAAGCCGAAGTCGATTATTACGTCCACGTCGCCGGGATTGAGTCGCAGCTCCTTGAGGAAGTGCTCCCTGGCGCGCTCAAGCTCGTCTTCGGCCCACAGGGCCTGGGCGATGCGGTAGTTAATCTGCGGATGCGTCGGCTCGAGCTGGGCGGTTTTCTGCCAGCAGTGGATGGCTTTCTTGTACTGTCCCCGGCTGAACAAACTATTGCCGATATTATAATAGCATAATGCGCAGTCGGGGCTGATTTGCTGCGCGAGGTAAAACATCTGCTCGGCCTGCTCGTGCAGCCCCATCTCCGTATAGGTTATGATGCGGTTGCAGTAGCAGGGTTCGAAGGTTGCGTCTATCTGCTGGATTTGCTCGAAGGTCTGGACCGCCAAATCGTAATGCCCGGTGCGGGTATAATCGACCGCCAGTGAATTGAGGATTTCAAGGTCACAGGGATTGAGCGACAGGGCGGTCTCGTATTCGTT